>DATBMW010000049.1:0-12378 GCA_036554645.1 Nitrososphaera sp. | reverse complement strand
CCTGATCCTCTTTAGCGTACGAACAAAAGTCAACAACTATACACCATTCAACGATTAGAGATGCAACGATTTTGAAGCACTTATAAACGTTCATAGGTCAGTTGAATGATTCGTAAATCTCGAAATTCTACAAACGAAAGGACGACGGGTTTGTCTATCACTCTGTAACATTTAAGTCTTCGATGACAAAGGCAGCCATAAATAGCTCGATACCGCATTAGGACTAGATGCTGGGAAAGAGCATCTTCAAAGACACTTTGCTTATGACGCTGGTCTTTATCGGCGCCGTAGCAGTTATAGCTGGAGTGGCTGTGGTGGGAACGCTGTTTCCGAGGCCAGTATATCATCTAGGTGAGAAAGAGCAACTTCTTTCAGACCTGAAAGAATATTTCGCGAGAGAGCAAGATGTCGGTGTACAGGTTGGAAATGAGCAGCCGTTTCCTCAAGGTGGAAATGACTCTTCCAGATACGAATTGACTGCCAATCATGACTCTCTGGTACATGGCAATCTAACAATCAGCACCTGGAACGGAATGGTCATAGACGTGACCTTAAGATGGTTCCACGGCGGCGATGAGAATTTGATGAGATCAGGCGAGCTCATTATATCTGGAATAGCGGACAACACGATAACGGATTGGCAGGAAGAAGATGGTCAACCAAACAGAAACGTCGAGCTCTTCAAGTGGATTGATGAAAACTTATCATCGCAATCGAATGAAGGTCAAGGGCATATTGACTGGGATTTTGGTGATCGTAGAGTTTTGAATTATGGGAAAGGCCCGGACTACGTTGTAATGAACGTGTTCATAGAACCATGATTGGGCAATAATGATTCACAGACGCATGATGCCCGAAAAGACCATCTAATAATGTTTGAGTCAGCAGTCAAGCAATTATTAGCTAAAAGGATGATCAAAGACTAGCTACGCATACGCAGGTTGAATTGTACGCTGGTACCCCTTTTTCAAGAGGACACACATGATTACGGCCGATGCAAAGAATCCAAACCACACAAATGAAGAGTTGACGCACTTTTGAACCAGGGTTGGATCAGAATCAGGGTCATTCAGAAGATCGTTAGTCGTTGAAGCACTTGCCCAAGTGAGCCACCCTGAGAAGAGAGCGGCTATTATCAATGCGGCTAGAGCCAGATAGGGATTAACCTGTCTCCTGAGCAAAAGGTATCCACCACCTGCAGCTATCAAAAAGTACGGGATCTCAAACCATAGCCCGATGTACGAAACGTTGGGGGCACTCAAGATCCCAGGGTCGGAAGCTATAGTCTCTATTGGCTGTGAAATCGTGTAGACTGCACAGAAAAACAGGAAAAACGCTACAATAGTCAAACATAGCCTTGGTCTGCGCCATCTGCTTCCACTAAGGCTTGTCGTCTTTGGTCATGATAACACTCCTTCGGGGGCTAATAACTTTTTCAAAAACTGACAGAGTTGCACTCTACAGCTAACACCGCTTCAATCTGGCATAAAGTATGTTCATAGACGTTTTAGGATTTGTTCAGAATTTCTTTCTTTTTGCTATAGATGCGGCGTATGCCCCTGCAGCTACGCCGTTGTCAATGTTGACCACTGCCAGCCCAAGGGTGCAACTCTGCAGCATAGACGCAAGGGCTGCAACACCATTTCCTCCAAAACCATACCCGACTGATGTCGGCACGCCGACGACTGGAACGTCAACCATTGACGCGACTACTGATGCTAGTGCCCCTTCCATGCCTGCCACTACGACAATGGCGCCCACTCCCTGGCCCATCATTTCTTTGAGAGCAGGGAACAGCCGGTGCATGCCTGCTATCCCGACATCGTAGCTGGCTATTGATTCGCAGCCCATCGCTTTTGCAACGAGCCTTGCCTCTTCCGCAACTCCTACATCGGAAGTGCCTGCCGCCATTATGCCTATCTTGGCTGCTGTCATTTTACGCCGGAATGACCTGTCCGCAGCCAGGAGGGTGGTGCTATTCCTGCCGACTTCGACTGTCATGCCCTTTTTCTTCAAGGCTGCTGTAAACTTGGCAAGTTGATTCCTGCGCACTCGGCTGACGACGACCTGCCCGTTTCGACCAATGGCGGCCAGGGCGATTCTAATCAAATCGCGGTATTCCTTGCTTTCCGCGAAAATGATCTCCGGCACCCCCCTCCTGACTTCCCTGCCTACATCCAACTTTGCAATATCACCCAGCTTTTCTATGGCGTGGATGGAGAGCTGCTTCTCAGCCTCCCTCAGGCTGAGGCCCCCACTGGTAAAGTCGTTCAGGATGTTCCGTAGATCCATCTGGCAGCCAATCGTAGCGAACGTGATAAAAGGTTTCTTTGCGGTCTAGAGCGGGAGGGCCTTTATGGCTTCCCTCACGCTGGCCACGCCCTTCTCAAAGACATCCTGTTCAAAGCCGTCGAGCTTTAGCTCGATTACCCGCTCGATTCCTTCTGCGCCAATGACAGCTGGAACTCCTATGCAGATATCAGAGATCCCGTACTGCCCTTCCAGAAAGGCCGATACCGGGATGACCAGTTTCTTGTCCTGGATAGCCGATTCTAGCATGGTGGCTACAGCATTGCCCGGCGCATATACGGTGGCTCCCTTTAGTGCTATTACTTCGGCTGCTACCTTTCTTGTATTCTCGAATATTTCGGTGGCCTTTTCCTTTGGTATGAATTCGTGAAGGGGGATTCCGCCAATCGATGAAAACCTTGTCAGCGGAAGCATGTTCTCACCGTGCTCGCTTATCACCATTGCTTGGATGGAGCTGCGAGACAGGCCGGTGGCGCTCTGAATAAAGCTCTTGAACCGGGAAAGGTCGAGCATGCCGCCCATCCCCATGACCCTGTTCTTTTTGGAACCTATCGTCTTTAGCGCGAGGTAGGTCATTGGATCAAGTGGATTCGTTACCACAACTACTATCGCGTCCTTTGCATAGTTTGAGATTCTTGAAGCAACGTCCTTGACAATGCCGGCGTTTGTCTTTAGCAGATCCATCCGGGTCATGCCCGGCTTTCTGCCCACGCCGGCAACAAGGACTACATAGTCGGAGCCCCGCATGTCTTCATAGTTGTTTGAGCCTCTTGCTATTGCATCGGTGCCCCTTTCAGAAAGCTGGTGGTTGATATCCATCGCTTCGCCCTGCGGGAGCCCCTGCACGATGTCGAGCAGCAGTATGTCCCTGTCAAGTTCGCGCAGGCCGCAGTTCAAGGCGGCGGAAGCGCCGACTTTGCCGGATCCGATTACTGTAATGGTCATGATCGAAGATGCAGCAGTCACTGGATTACATATATGTTTTACAAAACGTGGAACAGCTTTAAATTGAGCAGCGATCGCTAACTTTAGCTGTAGTAAAGAATTGTCTGGCAAAAAGAAGAATGACTCTGCCAAAAAGAGAGATGATAGTTATTTTGCAGCCGGCCGCCGCCGGAACAAAAAGTACATGATGATAATTATTCCAATCATCGTGGCCGTTGTCGGGGCTGGCATCGCCGCGGCAGTTTTAGCTCCCAAGAATCCAGCACTGGGCTTTGGGCCGCTCGGGTCGGCACATTTGCATGCAGTCTTTGCAGTTGTGCTCGAAGGTGAGGCGATAGACTTTAGCCAAGACAAGTACCAGGTGAGAACTACTGGAAATCAGTACATACACGTGGAAGGAGGCGATGGAACGACCCTGCACAAGCATTCTACAATGGTTCCTGTCGGCGAGTTCCTTCGAAGTGTTGGTATGGACATCCGTGACAATTGCTTCATCCGGGATGACGGAGAACAATTCTGCGAACAGGGCAATAACCAGCTCAGATACTACAGAAACGCCACAGAGATCCAGTCCATAATGGACTATTCCCTTCAGGACAATGATAGGCTACTGATAATCTACGGGGATGAAACAGATGCCGAGATCCAGGCCGAGATCAGCAAGCTCATGGCGATCGAAATCCAGAAATAAAGTGATATAAAGCGACGCGGGCTAGAATTTCTGTCAGATGACAAAAGTCGCGGTAATAGACTCTCAGATAGCGGGAATTGCCGGCGACATGCTATTGTCAGCATTTGTAGACGCGGGAGCCAGCGCGCGCAAGGTCTCTGACGCTATCTATGCATGCCAGGACCACCTGAAAGGAAGCAAGATATCAAAAGTAAAGTTTGCAAAGATAAAGTCGCACGGCTTCTCCGCCACTCGGCTACAGCTTTTGTACAAGGATGGCGTACGCGAGCGCAGTGGGACCGAGATGCAGAGGGCACTTGCGCGTTGTTGCGACGCGACTGGCCTGGACGATAGGGCCAAGATTTTTGCTCGAGAATCGCTAAAGACGATAATCTCGGCTGAGGCAAAGATCCATGGCGAAGACGTCGCCAGCGTCCACCTCCACGAAGCATCCAGTATCGATACCCTTGCAGACATCATGGGGTGCGCAGTGGCTCTTCAGGACCTGGGCCTGCTTGGTGCCAGGATATTTTCCACCAGCGTTGCAGTCGGCGGAGGGCTCTTGAAATTTTCCCACGGGACTGTACCCAACCCTGCATCGGCGATTCTTGAAATTTTCAGGAAAAGGAAATTTGTCCTGGTAGGCGGGCAGGCAAGCAGCGAATTGACAACTCCCACGGGAGCTGCAATGCTGGTCAACCTGGCTCACGATGGAAGCACAAGCCATTACCCGAGCCTGGCGCCGGAGTCTGTCGGATACGGCGCGGGCATGAAAGAATTTGAGGCTTTTCCAAACGTTGTCAGGCTGGTAATAGGCAGCTCAAAGACCGTGTCAGAAACCAGCAGGGACACGGTGTGTGTCGTGGAAACAAATATTGACGATGCGTCTGGCGAGCTTGTAGGCAACCTTGTTGAGCGTCTGTCCGATGTCACCCGGGACGTTACTGTCATATCCGGAACGACAAAAAAGAGCAGGCCCACGTTTCTGATTAGAATTATAACTGAAAAGGCCCAGCTAGATGACGTGCTCGAGGTATTGTTCAGCGAATCTGGAACGCTGGGGGCAAGGGTGCAGGAAGTAGAGAGATATATCCTGCCTCGAGCGATGCTCACAGTCCCTGTAAAGATCGATGGCAACACTTTTCACGTGCACGTCAAAGTAGCCAAGAATCCGGCGACTGGCAGGATAATAAATGTCAAGCCGGAATTCGAGGACATCAGGATAATCGCGTCGAGGAGCCAGATGGCTGTAAAGAAGGTGCAGGAGCTGGTAAGCGCACAGGTCATGCAGAGGCTGGGATGAGCGTGAAGACGAAAGGGCTCGATGACCTGGTTGACTGGTTCGTCAGCAATTCCGACAGCGCCGTCATCGCGTTATCAGGTGGAGTAGACAGCGCCGTCGTTGCTCTGGCTGCTCGAAAGGCGCTGGGCGATCGAGCCCTGGCAGTTACTGCGGACTACAAGACGCTCTCGCAGGAAGAGCTTGACTCTGCACGCAGCGTTGCCAGAGAGATAGGCATAGCACACAGGGTTATCCAGTACGACGAATTAGAGAACCCTGAATTTGTAAAGAACGACGGGTTGCGCTGCTACCACTGCCGGACAGAGCTTGGACGCCATCTGGCGGAGGAGGCCAGAAAGGCGGGCATTTCGCTAATGGTTGATGGAACTAATCTCGATGACCTTTCAGACTACAGGCCTGGCATAAGGGCGCTACGGGAAAACGGAGTGCGAAGCCCGATGGTGGAGCTTGGCATCGACAAGACAAAAGTAAGGGAGATTGCGAAAAATTCTGGCCTGTCCATTTACGACAAGCCCTCGAATGCCTGCCTTGCTTCAAGGATTCCCGCCGGCACGCAAGTAACGTATGAAAAGTTGCAGAGAATTGAAAGCTCTGAAATAATGGTGAAGACGATCTTTGGTGTCCGGCAGGCGCGGGTCAGGGACCATGGCGAAGTAGCAAGGGTCGAAGTCGGCAAGGACGAGCTTGGCAAAATGTTTGACGCTGACAGGCTGGCGTTGCTTGATCGAAAGCTCAAGGAACTCGGGTTCAAGTTTGTGTCAATAGACGCGGCCGGCTACGGAGGCGGCAAGCTGGCTATTGTCGGTGATCAGGATGAATAGCGCTGCCGATCGCCACATCTATCTCGACAACGCCGCTTCAACGCCTGTGGCGGACGAAGTGATCGCGGAAATGCTGCCTTACATGAAGCAGCAGTACGGAAACCCATCGTCGATACACATGTTCGGAAGGGAGACTACAAGAGCCATGCAGCTCGCACGCAAGCGGGTCGCAGGTCTGATAGGAGCTTTTCCCAGGGAAATAACATTCACTTCCGGCGGGACCGAGGCAGACAACCTCGCAATAAAGGGAGTAGCGGTTAGCGCAAGAAATTCGGGAAAAAACAGGATAATCACGAGCAGCATAGAACACGATGCCGTGCTGGAGCCCTGCAAGGATCTGGAGCAGATGGGCTTTCAGGTCACCTACCTCCCGGTTACGGGGGAAGGAATGGTCAGACCATCAGATCTCTGTGATGCCATGGGAAAAGATGTTGCGCTGGTAAGCATCATGTACGCCAACAATGAAATCGGGACGTTACAGCCTGTAATGGAACTCGCAAGGATTGCGCATGAAGCACAGGCCCTTTTTCATGCCGACGCGGTTCAGGCGGCGGGCAAGATCCCGATCGACGTGAAGCAAATTGGCATCGATCTGATGTCGATGTCATCGCACAAAATTCAGGGGCCAAAGGGCGTAGGAGCACTGTATGTCAGGGCAGGGGTCAGGCTATCGCCGATCTTGCATGGCGGCGGCCAGGAAGCCTCGCTGCGTTCTGGAACAGAGAACGTTCCAGGAATAGTTGGGTTTGGCAGGGCCTGCCAGCTCGCCGCAGAAAGGATGCAGGAATACGGTCGTCATGTGTCAGAGCTGCGCGACTACCTGGTGGATAGAGTATCCCGTGAAATTCCTCATTCAAGGTTGAATGGTTCGCGGACGGCCAGGATTCCCAATAATGCGCACTTTACTTTTTTTGGCGTCAACGGTGAGGATCTCATAATCAAGCTCGACGAAAACGGCATAGCCGCGTCTACGGGTTCGGCCTGTTCAGTCAAGAAACAGAAGCAGTCGCATGTCCTGAAGGCCATGGGATTTTCATATGAAGAGATAACCGGCTCTCTCCGGCTCAGTCTAGGAATGCAGAACACAAGTGAGGAGGTTGATGTTGCAGTGGCCGCGCTGGCAGAAATTGTCGGTGAGCTGCGACAGCTATCGCCATTCAAAAACAAGTATGCCTAGGGCCTGAATCACTGCGTTATCGTTTCGATTTGCTGACGAGGGCCTTGTCTGGTAGCCAGAATGTGTCCTGTCAGCATCTTTCTTGAAGCCCAGTAGCCCGTAACGTTGTATGAGACATGAAAATTAGCGTCCTCTAGTTTTCTCTTAAGTTCACTGTACCCATGATGAAATTCGATTATGATCTGCTGGAAATTCTGCAACGTGGTATTGCTGGATGCTATAATCGCATCGTACTCGCAGCCCTCGCAGTCAATCTTCAGAACATCACCGCCATGCTCCGATACTATTTGAGCGAGGTCGTAGATGGGAACTGTAGCGCCAACCCTGAGATCCTCTGCCTGACTCATAGTATTGCTCGTTCCCATGTCAACGGTAATTCTACCTCTTTCACCAGAACATCCGGCCATCACGAGATTTATCCTCTCTGCAAGCCCATTGTCCTCAACATTCCTGACGGCTGTATCGTAATTGTGTGGAAAGGGCTCGAATCCGACGACCTTTTGTGCCCCACGCATCACGAAATAGATGCAGGAATCCGCGATGTTGGCTCCTATGTCTATGACTATTCTCCCGTCTACAGTTAGATCTCGATAGCAATCCCGTATGAAAATAGGATAAATGCCCCCATTGTGTACGGCATCGACTAGCCTGAAGCGCTTGTCAATAATGGCAGTAGTGCCTTCAAACTCTACGGCAAAATCCTTTCCATGAAGACGGTTCCTCTGTGACAACATGTCGAAGATTATCTCTCTGTCGCTATGAAATGTGACTTTTGAGCCGTCTCTCCTGACGGCCTCTAATCGTCGGCCACTGACAAGCGCTCTCATTACTGCGAAACCGTTCCGGTAAGTGCGAAACGCCATCAGACCCAGCGGTAGTCCGCTCCGCATCATGGCCAAACGACCTCTAATTAGGTCTAACACCATGCGCATGATGATGACCTTGCAGAAAATATAAAGATGCCCTAGCTAATCAGCTGCCTGGCAGCAACCGACTAATATTACAGGAAAAATTGCGTGTCCCAGTCAGCTAACTCTATGGAATCGCCTTCTCTGCCATCGCCTGAAATGTTTTTATTATGAAATCGCCGCATCTATTTCCGATATGTCCAGCGCATCTCTTGCTTCCGTTCCAAACATAGGCGACTCGGCTCCAGATTTTGAATTACCCGATCCAGACATGAAGCCAGTGAAGCTCAGCGACTATAGAGGGAAAAAGACGATACTTGCATTCTTTCCAGCTGCTGAATCTCCGGTGTGCACAGCCGAAATGTGCGCACTCCGCGACTCGCTTGACCAGCTGCGGGATCTCGGCGCCAGTGTTATCGGGATATCTGTCGACGGCCCGTTTGCAAACAAGTTCTTTGTCCATAACCGGCACCTGAACTTTCCCGTGCTGTCCGACTACAAGCGCGATGTCATAAGGAAATACGGAATAGTGATGAAGAACCTCGCCTCTTTGAAGGATTACGACGCGGCTAAAAGGTCTGTCTTTATTCTTGACGAAAACGGCAGGATAATCTACAGATGGGTCTCGGACAGTCCGCTCATTGAGCCAAACTATGACGAGATAAAGGACGTCCTGAAAAAGGCAAAGAACTAGCTATTCTATTACCGCCAGAATGTCGTGCCTTGCGACGCTGGCGCCCTGCTTTACCTTTATTTCCTTCAGGTTCCCGTCCCTGTGCGCCTTGACTGCAACCTGCATCTTCATTGATTCCAGCACCACTATTACATCTCCCTTCTTTACTTCGGTTCCCGTCTTGGCAGGAATGCTGACGACCCGTCCGGGTATCTGGCTTGCCAGGTTGCGGTCTCCTCCGCCGGCTCCGCCAAGCGCAGATGCTTTTTCCAGGACTTCGGTGAGCTTGCTGTGCTTCTTTATCGTGAGTGGCTGCCCATCCACCATCACCTTTACCTCTGCGCTGCCAGACTGGAGGACTTTTGCGTGATGGTAGGTATTGTCCAGCATGAATTCAAACTCGCTTGTGCCGGCCTTTAGCATTCTCAGCGTGTGCTGCCTGCCTGCTATTTTTACAAGAACAGAGCTGCCGTCTCCTGTGGTTCGCAGCACCTCGCCGTCTAGCAGCTGCGCAAGGTCGCCTACCTTGAATTCCATTCTAGATCGTGCTTCCTCTCATTTTCCACTTTGACCGGGCGAGGGCGTCCTGCGAAGTGCCGCCTTTCTTCACGAACTCGGACTGCATCAGGACAGCTGCCACTGCGGCCGACGCCTTGTCCTTTGCCCTGTCCTTTGCATCCTCGTTCATCTTGTCAAATATCTTGAACCTGTCCAAATAATCCGTCGACAGTTCTCCCTTGATAAAGTTTGGATCGTCCATTATCGTCTTGTAAAGCGGAATGGTTGTGTTGATGCCCTCTATTGAAAATTCGTCGAGGGCATTTTTTGTCCTGACCCTGGCTTCTTCAAAGTCCCTGCCCCATGCCAGCATCTTTGCAACCAGCGAGTCGTAATAGCCAGAGACGGTGCAACCGGGATAGAGGTACGTGTCAACCCTGATGCCAGGACCATAAGGGATGTTGCAGCTAGGCACCGGTCCGACAGAGGGTGCAAAGTCATAGAACGGATCTTCTGCATTTATCCTGCATTCAATCGCGCAGCCATTCATCTTCAAGTCTTCTTGCTTGAACGGGATTTCCTCTCCCTGCGCGACTGCGACCTGAAGCTTTACAAGGTCAAGGCCCGTGACTAGCTCCGTCACTGGGTGCTCCACCTGGAGCCGGGAATTAATCTCGATAAAGTAAAAGTTGCCCTCCGGGTCTCTGAGGAATTCGGCTGTGCCCGCATTCAAATAGTCCACTGCGGCGGCTGCCCTGACTGCTATCTCGCCTATCCGTGCCCTTGTCTTCTGGTCGACAACTGGGGACGGCGACATTTCGATCAGTTTTTGGTGGCGCCTCTGTATCGAGCATTCCCGCTCAAAGAGGTGCCTGCCGTTTCCGTGCGAATCCCTTATCAGCTGGAACTCGATGTGCCTTATTCGCTGGAGGTATTTTTCCACATACAGTGCGGCCTTGCCAAAAGCGGCCTTTGATTCTGCCGAAGCCATCTCGAACTCTTGCCTCAGCTCTTTCTCGTTGTTGGCCAGCCTGATGCCCCTGCCCCCGCCGCCAAACGCTGACTTTAACAGGACAGGATATCCGGCCCTGTGCGCTACGTCGGCAGCCTTGTCAACGTCTTCAATGATCCCATCGCTTCCGGGCACGGTTGGGACCTTG
This sequence comes from Nitrososphaera sp., assembly GCA_036554645.1. Lineage (GTDB taxonomy): Archaea > Thermoproteota > Nitrososphaeria > Nitrososphaerales > Nitrososphaeraceae > Nitrososphaera. The sequence continues at coordinate 1,913 of DATBMW010000049.1, read as the reverse complement.
GCCTTTGTCATCACCTCCTTGCACTTGATCTTGTCACCGGTGACTTCCATCGCCTTGGCTGTCGGGCCTATGAATATCATCCCGTTCTTGTCGCAAAGCTCGGGAAAGTTCTCGTTTTCAGAAAGAAAGCCATAGCCTGGGTGTATCGCATCGGCGCCGGCTGCCTTGGCCGTTTCGATGATCTTGGCCATATTGAGGTAGCTCTGTGCCGGGGCCGCAGCACCGATGTGGTAGGCTTCGTCTGCCCTCTTTACGTGTATCGCCCGGACATCTTCGTCAGAATAGATAGCTATTGACTTTATGCCAAGCTCTTTGCATCCGCGAATCACTCGCAGGGCTATCTCGCCCCTGTTCGCAATCAGAATGCTTGATATTTTGCCTGCCATTTCGCATCACAGGTTGATGTTCCCGTGCTTTTTCCAAGGCCTTGGCTCTTTCTTGTTAGCCAGCGCGTCAAGGGCTCGGATTATGAAAGGTCTTGTTTCCATCGGGTCTATCACCACGTCGATGATACCTTTTTCCGCGGCGATGTACGGGTTGGCGAACTTGTCGCGATATTCCTTGGCCAGTTTTTTCTTTGTCGCCGGGGCGTCCGCAGCGGTTTTCAGGTCCTTCCTGTGGATTATGGTCACCGCCGCCTCTGGTCCGAGAACGGCTATCTCTGCGTTTGGCCATGCCAGATTCACGTCAGCGCGGAGGTTCTTGCTCCCCATGGCAATATAGGCGCCCCCGTATGCCTTGCCGACAATGCAGGTAATTTTGGGCACGGTAGCTTCGCAATATGCAAACAAGAGCTTGCTGCCATGCCTGATGATTCCGTTGTGTTCCTGATCCGTTCCCGGCAGGTAACCGGGAGTGTCGACAAGCGTAACCACTGGAATGTTGAACGTGTCGCAAAAGCGGATAAAGCGCGCGGCCTTGCTCGAAGAATTGATGTCAAGCGCGCCTGCCAGGAACTGTGGCTGGTTCGCGATGATGCCGACTGACCTGCCGCCCATTCTTGCAAAGCCGACTACAATGTTCTCTGCGAACAGTTCGTGTACTTCGAAAAAGTCGCCATTGTCGACTATGGACTTGATAATATCCTTGATGTCGTACTGCTGGTAGGGGTTCTCGGGAAGAATGTTTATCAGGTTTGGGTCTGTCCTGTTTGGATCATCGCCTGTCTCGACTATCGCCGGATCCTCGGTGTTGTTCTGCGGCAGAAAAGATATCAGTTTTTTTATCCTGTCAAAGCATTCGTACTCGTTCTTGGCAACAAAGTGGGCAACGCCGGACTTGCTACCGTGAGCGCGTGCGCCGCCGAGTTCCTCAAAGGAAACTTCCTGGCTCAGGACTTCCTTTACTACCTCGGGGCCGGTGACAAACATCTGGCCAATGTTTTCGACCATGATGACAAAATCAGTCATTGCCGGAGAATACACTGCTCCGCCCGCGCATGGGCCGATGCTTGCAGTTATCTGCGGGATTACGCCCGAAGCCATCGCATTGCGGAAGAAAATGTCGCCGTATGCGTCCAGGCTGCTGACTCCTTCCTGTATGCGCGCGCCGCCCGAGTCAATGATGCCTATAATCGGGCATCCCACCTTCATGGCATGGTCCATCGCCTTGGCTATCTTTTTGCCAGTCATCTCGCCAAGCGAGCCTCCCAGAACCGTGAAATCGTATGAAAACACAAAGACCTGCCTGCCGGCAATGGTGCCAAAGCCCGTCACAGAGCCGTCCCCATAGAGCTTTGGAATAGAAGGATCGTCGCTTCTGTGCATCACGTACTTGTCCAATTCCACAAAAGTCCCTTCGTCAAGCAAGAGTGCGATTCTTTCCCTTGCCGTAAGCTTTCCCTTGGAGTGCTGGGCTTCAATTCGCTCGTGCCCACCGCCGCTCTCAGCAGACTTTTTCATCGTAGCTAGGCG
>DATBMW010000035.1:0-25543 GCA_036554645.1 Nitrososphaera sp. | reverse complement strand
TATCTTCCAAATACCTCACGAAGTGTCCCGCTGATTTCGCCAAGCGTGCTGTAGTTCTTTACCGCGCTTATGATAAGCGGCATCAGATTTTCGTTCTTTTCCGCCGCCTTTTGAAGCTGTTCCAGCGCGTGGTCCACCTTGGACCTGTCCCTGCTGTCCTTTAGTTCCTTTAGCCTAGCGACCTGCCTCTTTTCTATTTCAATGTCAATACGGTTGAGCTTTGGCTCGACATCATGCGCGTCTTGGTATTTGTTGACTCCAACTATCACCCGCTTGTTTTCGTCGATCTCTTTCTTTAGCTGGTAAGCATTGTTCCTGATCTCCTCCTGGAAGAATCCCTTCTCGACTGCCGCCATTGCTCCTCCCATCCGGTCTACCCGCTTCAAGTACTTGTATACCTCTTCCTCTATCCTGCCTGTGAGGTATTCTATGTAATACGATCCCGCCAGAGGGTCGACCGTTTTCGTGACGCCTGTTTCACTTGCTACAATCTGCTGCGTCCTCAGCGCAACTTTGACCGACTCTTCTGTGGGCAGCGCTAAGGCCTCGTCCCTAGAGTTGGTGTGGAGTGACTGGCATCCGCCGAGCACCGCCGCAAGGGCCTCGGTGGCAACCCGGACGATGTTGTTGTCCACCTGTTGAGCAGTGAGTGACTCGCCGCTTGTCTGTACGTGGAACCTGAGGTGCGCCGACTTTGGATCGCGGGCATGGAACCTTTCCTTCATTATTTTTGCATAGATCTTTCTTGCAGCCCTGAATTTGGCGATCTCTTCAAAGAACTCCATCGTGCAGCAGAAAAAGAATGACAGCCTTGGTGCAAAGTCGTCCACCTTCAGTCCCCTGGATGTGCAGGTTTCTATGTATTCGATCGCGTTTGCAAACGTAAACGCGAGCTCCTGAACGGCGTTGCAGCCCGCTTCGCGCATGTGATAGCCTGAAATGCTGATCGGGTACCACTGCGGTACTTTCTTTGAGCAGTACTCTATCATGTCTGCGATAATCCGCATTGAAGGCTTTGGTGGATAGATGTACGTGTTGCGCGCAATGTATTCCTTGAGAATGTCGTTCTGGGTCGTCCCTCTGAGCTTGTCTGGAGAAACGCCCTGTGATTCGGCAACTGTGATGTAGAGCGAAAGGAGCGTCGAAGCCGTAGAGTTGATTGTCATAGAAGTGCTTACCTTGTCAAGCGGGATGCCTTCAAAGCATGTCATCATGTCCTTTATCGAGCTTATCGCAACACCCGTTCTTCCCACTTCGCCCTCGGACTGGGGATCGTCTGAATCCCTGCCTGTCTGCGTTGGGAGGTCAAACGCCAGAGAAAGTCCTGTCTGGCCGTGATCAAGGAGGAACTTGAAGCGCTTGTTGGTTTCCTCGGCGCTGCCAAAACCGCTATACTGCCGCATGGTCCAGACCCTCTCGCGATACATGTTTGGGTATAGGCCCCGCGTGTACGGATACTTGCCGGGCTGCTCATCGCGGCTGTCGCGCTTTGCCAGATCCTTCTTGCTGTAAACGCGCTTTACCGGTATTGCAGAGTCCGTCTTTAGATTCTCAGTCACCACCAGCCACCTACTTGAAAACTCCAGCAGCGAGCTGCTCGGCTGCCTGGTAGGGATCGATCTCTTTGTTCGACAGCATTTCTACAAAATCCGAATACTTTTTGTTGCGTACAAGCTTGTCAGAGACCTTTTTCTCTACGATATTCAAGACCATGTCTCTTAACTCGTCCTCCAGCATCTTTCTTTCGCGTTCTTTATAATTAATGCTTTTTTCCTTTAGCGACTTATCAATAGCCTGCGCTAGTTCCTTTATGCCCCTGCCCGTCTTGGCAGAGGTCTTTAGTATAGTCGGTTTTCTCTCTGTATTTCCGATCAGATCGACTACAGTGGTGTAGAGCTTTATCGCTCCATCAAGGTCAGACTTGTTCACCACATACAAGTCTCCTATCTCTGTCAGGCCGGCCTTTACCGCCTGAACATTATCTCCGGTGTGTGGCGTGAAAAGTACGACGGTGATATCAACCACCCTTGAAATCTCTACTTCAAGTTGTCCCGCGCCCACGCTTTCAACAAGAACAAGGTTGTAACCAGCCGCGTCAAGGATCCGGATGGCGTTGCGGAGGGATTTAGACACGCCACCCACCGCGCCCCTTGATGCCATGCTGCGCATGAACACCCTCTGATCGTCCAGGCTGCCCTGCATCCTTACCCTGTCGCCTAGGATAGCGCCCCCGGTTATCGGGCTGGTCGGATCGACTGCGAGGATAGCGACCTTGTAGCCAAGGGCCTGGCAGTGAGGGATCAGGCTTCCCACAAGCGAGCTTTTGCCTGCCCCTCCAGGGCCCGTAAAGCCGACGGTCTTGGCCTTTCCGGTCCTGCTGAATATCTGGGAAATGATCTCGCGGGATTCCGGGTCATCGTTGTCAACTATGGAAATAGCTCTTGCAAGAGACCTGCGTTCGCCAGCCAAAAGCCCTTTCACTATCGGAAGCATCTATACGGACGCAATGTTGGATTTCGCGCAATATTAACCCTTTAGGAATTTCTTTCTTATGGACATCAAGTGAATTGAGCGTGAGAACCAGCCGGATTTCCTCATGCACGAGTTCATTAGCGCCAAGAGCTTATTCATCATTCCCGACGTGAATAAATATTTTAAGCAGAGGCGCCTGATTTCAGGTAGTAATGTCGGCGCAGCAGCAACAACACAAGCCAATACGAATCCTGGTTTGCAAGCTCGGACTTGATGGTCACGATAGAGGAGCTCTGGTGATATGCAGGGCCTTTCGGGACGCCGGCATGGAAGTCATTTACTCCGGCCTCTTTTGCACACCAGAGCAGGCCGCGAACATGGCCATAGACGAAGACGTCGATGCGGTTGCCATGAGCCTGCTAAATGGAGCTCATCTGACATTATTTCCCAAAGTGGCGAGGCTTTTAAGAGAAAGGGGGACTACTGACGTTCTCGTTGTTGGAGGTGGAATTATTCCGCCAAGTGACAGGGCCGAGCTCGAAAGGCAGGGAGTCACGGGCAATTTCGGTCCGGGCACTCCGCTTGCAGTCATAATCAAGCACATCACAGAGAACGTCAAAAAACTAAGGGGAAAGTAGCTAGACTTCTGGCGCGCTGGGCCACATCATTTTGCGCATTTCCTTGCCCACCCTTTCCACCTGGTGGCTTTCAATATCCTTCATGTAGCGCGCAAATGAATTTTTCCCCTCTTTCTTGTAGATGCTCACCCACTCTTCTGCAAATTCGCCGGACTGTATTTCCTTTAGAACGTCCTTCATCTTTTTCTTAGAGTCCTTGTCCACGACGCGCGGACCCCTTGTCAGGCCGCCGTACCTGGCAGTCTCACTTACCCGGTTGTACATGCCGGTGATGCCGTATTTCTGTATCAGATCGACAATGAGCTTTAGCTCGTGGAGGCATTCAAAGTAGGCAACTTCTGGCTGGTAGCCTGCCTCCACAAGAGTTTCAAATGCATTCATTACTAGCGCATGCGCGCCGCCGCAAAGGTCCACCTGCTCGCCAAACCAGTCAGTTTCTACTTCTTCTTTAAAGGTCGTTTGCAGCACTCCTGGCCTAGTGCTCCCTATAGCTTTAGCCATTGCAAGCGAACGCTGGAGTGCCGTGCCAGTGTGGTCCTGGTATACCGCAACAAGGGATGGCGTCCCAAAGCCTTCCTGGTACAGCTCGCGCACGCGCTGTCCGGGACCCTTTGGGGCAACCATCACCACATCGACGTTCCCTGGAGGTACTATCCATTTCCAGTGTATCGCGGCGCCGTGGGAAAAGCTAAGGGCCTTTCCTTCTGTGACATGATTAGAAATGTCCTTTCTGTAGGTGTCGGCCTGCTCCATGTCCGGGATCAAGACATGAATTATATCGCCAGCCTTTGCAGCCTCCGGCACTTCCATGACTTTGTGTCCTTCGGCTTCGGCCTGTTTCCAGGTCCTGCCGCCTTTTCTGAGTCCGACAACGACATCAAGGCCCGAATCTTTCATGTTGGACGCCTGAGCGCGTCCCTGGATGCCGTAACCAATAACCGCTACAGTCTGATTCTTGACTATATCCATGTCGACTTGATCGTTAAGCCATTTCTTTGCCGGCATGGATTTCAGTCGTTGACGCGTATTATATTATTGTAGCGACATCTGAGAGAATGAATCACTATCTTCTAAGTATAGTTGGCTTACATACTTCAGTATTAATCCAAAATTGATCTACCGATGCTGTCTTTGAGAAATCCAGCTGAATATTTTCGGTGGTCGACTCTGAATAGTTCAATCCCTGACACAATAAACGAGCAGCTGGTCGGCACCTTCCCCACAATAGTGATAGACAACGACAGGCGAAAGGTCTGTGCGTTCTTTGTAAGGGCATCCGACGGTGATCGTCTTTCACTGGATTCTGGCGTACGGACCCGCAGCTATGTGAAACCGCAATTTGTGAAGACGCCGCATGGTCCAATCCTTGTGGTCTACTATGCCGCCAGGCTCAACAGGGATCCATCGGCCGAACCTTTCATCTCGGAAACTGCCATTTTCCCCCGACTCGATTCGATGCCGACACACAGGGAGATAGCAAGGTTGCTTGCCCGTACAAAGTATGCCTACTATATCATCTGCAACGAAAAGGGTAAATGCATACTGAACATCAGGGCAAGAATACTCGATTCCTGGAGAAAGGATTTCGCAGCAAAATCAAATGCGTTTGACGAGGGGAAGCAGATAGCAGATGAAAAGACTGCCATAATGTCTCTTTACTGGTACCAGGATCGGTACAGCCCGACGGCCAGAATATTTGAAGTCAGGGCATCGAAATGACCTACAGCCACTCGAACTGCACCGTGCTGTAGACCTTTTTCCGGGCATCATCCAGGCTGCTCCGCTCAATGATAAGGCCCTGAGTCTTTAGCTCTTCAACGGCACTCTGGACAGTTCTTCTTGGGAGGTTCGTCAGGTTCATGAGCTCTACCTGGTCTATCTGGGGCTTGGACTTTATTACGAAAAAGACGAATTTAGCGGCCGGGCTTCCTTCAGGGTTCTTGCTGAGATGAGCTACGCTAAAGGCTGACTTTGTCGGGAAGCCACGCCTCTGAGACTCTACTGAAGAGACCGCGTCCAGGCGGACCTCGGCAAGGTTGACGCGCTGGCCAAACTCTGCTATCAGTGCGGACTGCTGCGATTCAAGCGGTGCTTCAAAGATGAAGGTGTTCGGGGGAAACTTTGCTGTCAGTGCTCCAACAAAATTCCATTTGACTCCGCCCTTTTCGTCGTACATCCCGACATGTATCCCCTCGTTGGCTTCGAGCACTATTCTGTCCGAGCCCAGCTTTACCCCTTCCTCTATCTTGGCAAGAGTGGTGTCAAGAGAGAGCTGGTGCCGGGGATCTTTCTTGCCCACCTTCCACTGAAATTCAAGGTTCTTTGAAATGATGCTCTCGGTGACCTTTTTCTTGGAATCGAAATTGAGATCTGCGCTGTTCTCTCCTATTTCGATGATATCAAAACCCAGTTTCGCCGACTCGCTGACGAACCTTTCAAATGCGTTCTCAGCAACCATGTACTCCGAAATGGTGCTGCCCGTCGAAACCCTCACATCGTAATCGTGATAGAAGGTGATCTTTTTCCTTAGCGTTTCCTCGGAGACTAGCAGCGGCAGCACTCCGTATATTTTTACGACATCGACAAAGGGGGCGATTATCTGGAAATTCTCTTTGTCCAGCCCTTCAAGCTTGTCTATGACATATGTGCGCCCTTCCTTCCGGGGCTTCTTGACATCAATACGGCTTTTGACGAATTCTTCTAGCAAATCTGATTGTGTATATGCAGGATTGGCATATATTAAGAATTATGGCGTATGCGTAACCTGCATCAATCCAGATGCTGTCGCATTTTTGCGCATAATCTGCGTAATCTGCGTGGTTCGGAGAGGTATTATCGGGTGCTGGGACATCCATCTGCATTATGGTCAATAACGGTGTAAAGTTTGGGATTGCCGGAGCGATAATTGCTGCGGTCGTCGCTACCTCTGTCCCATCTCTCGGACTTTTGGATAACAGAAATGAAATCACGATTAGCGAACCAGAATCAAACGTCATCAGGATAGGCTTCTTTCCGAGCGTAAACCATGCCCAGGCAGTCATAGGGCTTGGCAAAGGCGACTATCAAGACGCCCTCGAGGGCATCGAAGTGAGAACGCAGCTGTTCAACGCCGGCCCGTCCGTGATCGAAGCCATGCTTGCCCGCCAGATCGATGTCGCGTACGTTGGACCCAACCCCGCTATCAATGGATATATCAAGTCGGATGGAAGTGTGCTCAGGGTAATCTCTGGCGCGGCCAGCGGCGGTGCCGTTTTTGTCGTGAGAAATGACGCCGGGATCCAGTCTGTCAGCGATTTCGCTGGCAAGAAATTCTCTTCACCCCAGCTCGGGAATACCCAGGACGTGGCCCTCCGAAAGTACCTACTCGAAAACGGATATAAGACAAAGGAAAAAGGAGGCACGGTAGAGGTTCTCCCTGTAAAGACTTCAGACATTGTAACATTGATGCTGAAAAAAGAGATTGATGGAGCATGGGTCCCCGAACCCTGGGGGGCCAAGCTTGTCAAGGAGGCCAACGCAAGGATATTCGTTGACGAGAGGACGTTGTGGCCAGATGGGGAGTTCGTAAGCGCCCACGTAATAGCAAGGACTGCATACCTAGAGAGCAACCCTGGCACCATCAAAAAATTGCTCAAAGTACACATTGAAGAAACTGAATGGATAAATCAGAATCAAGAGGCAGCCGTAAAGGCGTTCAATCAAGAGCTTGCCAAGATCACGGGGAAAACAATACCCGAAGACGAACTTGTCGAGGGATTATCAAGGATGGAGTTAACCTATGATCCGGTAAAGGAATCGCTATTCCAGTCAGCAGAAGATGCAGAGGAGATCGGATTTCTTGAAAGTGGTGGGCCGGATCTGAATGGCATCTATGATCTGGACATACTCAATGAGATTCTGCTGGAAATCGGCGAAGAGACGATAGAATAGGAAATCGCGGCTATCATTTGAAGTTGAGTGAGCAGAATATGGCGCTAGTTATTCCCTAGCCGGGATTACATTTATTGCGTAATTTTTCCCTCGGCAAGACAGAACTGTTTGTGAACGACTTTTGCGCATTAATGATGCTAAAACTGCACAGAAAGTGCAGACTCTGCATCTTTGAAGTGGATTATATCCCATCTCCTCTTTCATAGAGAAGAGCTATGGCGCTAATAGAATCAACCGAGCCAGGTGGCAAAAAGAGCGAGCTGGTCCTTGAGTTGAGAAATGTCCACAAAGGTTTTGACTATGGTGGAAATGGCAAGGCCACGGTTGACAATAATCATCAGGAAGTATTGAATGGAATAAATCTAAAAATCAAGCAGGGCGAATTTGTTACTGTGGTCGGCCCGTCTGGATGCGGCAAGTCCACCCTCCTGAATATCATTTCCGGCCTGGACCAGCCCGACGCTGGAGCCGTCATGATAAGCAGAAAGAGCAAGTCCAAGACAAACGGGGTCGTAGTTATTTTCCAGGAGGGAGCGCTCTTTCCGTGGCTCACGGTCCAGGACAATGTTGAATTCGGACTAAAGATAAACGATGTTGACCAACCGAAAAGAAGCAAGGTTTCGGCTCACTTTATAGAAATGGTAGGCCTTTCCAAATTCTCCCAGTCATATGTATACCAACTCTCCGGCGGAATGAAACAGAGAGTGGCAATAGCTCGGGCCCTTGCAATGGATCCCGAAGTCCTGCTCATGGATGAGCCCTTTGCCGCCCTCGATGTCCAGACAAGAGAACTGATGCATGACGAGCTGCTGGGGATCCACAAGACAACGGGCAAGACGGTCATCTTTGTGACCCACAACATCAACGAAGCCATCCAGCTTGGTGACAGGGTCATCGTTCTGTCCCCGCGGGTCAGGAACATAAAGCGAGAATTCGAAATTGACATGCCAAGGCCAAGGAACCCTGACGCGCCAGAGCTTGTGGCTATAAAGCGTCAGATTCTAAAGGAATTCGAGGAGGACTTTAGACATGCAAAGTGAGAGGGAAATAACCGAGCTTCAGCCAAGAACAAAATCCAAGGGTCCATCTCTTGATATTTCTGATGTAGCAAATGTCGCCCTTTTTCTGGCCGCATTCGTAGGGATCTGGCAACTCGTCTACATGATCGGAGTTTATCCCGATGCTATTCTGCCTTCTCCTGCCGAAGCCGCAGGCAAGATTGCGGCCCTTGTTGGTAACGCTTCTTTGACGATAGGCATCGGGACTTCGCTGCTGAGGCTGGTCATTGGCTTTGTTCTGTCCATAGCTCTTGGCGGCATAGTTGGGCTTGCAATGGTCAAGTTCCGTGGATTTGGCAAGACCATGAGCTCATTTGCAGTCGGGCTGCTTACTTTTCCAAGCATCGCCTGGGTCCCGTTTGCCATTCTGCTCATAGGAGTCAGTGACTTTGGCATACTGTTCGTAGTCGTCATGGCATCGGTCTTTTCGGTAATGATAACGACTTACAGCTCACTTCGCAACATACCTCCAATCTATGTACGGGCTGCAAAGAACATGGGGGCAAGGGGATTTTCACTCTTCAGGCACGTAATGATACCGGCAGCGACTCCTTCATTAATAATTGGCATGAGACAGGCATGGTCCTTTGCGTGGCACGCGCTCATTGGCGCAGAGATGTTGATTACTACCCTCGCCGGCCTAGGTTACGTCCTTTCAGTTGGCAGAGAATTCAACGACATGCCACAGATCATGGCTGTGATGGTTTCAATTTTTGCTATAGGGCTGGTCTTTGACAGAGTAATTTTCCTAAAACTTGAGGAAAGGGTCAGAGCAAAATGGGGCCTGAGTCAGAACAGATGAACGTGCACGAGGAATAGCGTGAGCAGCAGGTACCCGGTTCCCGTTAATAGGTACAACAATAACATGTTACAACATGTTGTAACATGTTAGCCCATGTCCCCTCCCTCTCCCAAGAGGGTTTCCCATCTTAAATATCGCCCAACAGCTGCATTTACCATGAGCAACCTGGACAGGTCGAGAGCAGGTGTGCGCGAATTCTTGATGATTTTCCTTGCCCTCACCGTGACATTATTTTCAATAGCTATAGTGCTCTATGGAATAGCGAGTAACAGGGTCAGTTTTTCTGGAAGCATAGATGTGGGACTGATATCGAGCATTGTAACAGTCGCTGCACTGATGGCCGTCCTTAGGGCAGTTTTTGGAAAGGGCAATGTCTCTTAATTAATTCAAAAGTTTCCAGTTTGCACTTTTTCAAGCCAGATTCATTTCGGCTGATTAGCCACGGTTACTTCCACTTCATGTCGTCGTTTTCAACAGAGACATTGAACTTGAGGAGGTCCGAGACATCTGACTTCCACTGCTCAAATGAGGAGTGGATTACTCGTCCTATGAACAGTTCGCGGAGGGCCTTGAGAGACGGGATCTTGCGCACGGCATAGAGATACTTGCTGTATTCAGGCTCCTTCAAACTTTCATCTGACAAGTAGATCGGTTCTCTGCGAAAGTTGATGTCAATCATGAGCCTGTTTATTCTCATGATTAGACGATCCACGCTGCGGTGCATCTCGGCAATGTCCTTGACCAGCGCGGCATAGTCTTCCCTTGATGCTATTCTAAAGAAATACGTTGCACCGCCGCCCCCTTGGGTGGATTGATTCCCTTCGGCCAGGCCTGTGCCGGCTTCCGCCGACTGCAGGCCGGCAACTTCCATGGCGAGCGCGTTTCCTGGCATCATGGGATCTGAGTTGTAAATTGGGAAGAGCAACCATAGATGATCTCCGGTCAGGTCTCCCATCAACCCCCGCTTCAGCCCGATGCAAACCCCGTCCTGCTGGGAGAGCGATTTTAAATGCTCGTATTCCTTGCCGATACCTGCCAGCGCCACCTTTTTTTCCAGGCTGCTCCACAATTCTGGGGAGACCGACTCTATGTCTGATCTCTTTGCTGCCCTGCCCTCCTTCAGGAACCTGGCAGCGTTTCTTGTGCCGGCAGGGTCAAGCGCCGGAAACACCCATTTGAGAGTAGACTGCGTCTTTAGTGCAAGTTCATTCATCGCGTCCGCGAGTCCCCTTCTAATGCCATCAAACTCGCTGCCCATTTTTGAAAGACTGATCCTTTCGCCCGATTCTGTTGCGATCTCTAAAGAATAATCCATTTCGTCCACGCGCAAAATGTCGCTGTACGGTATCCTGACAGGGTCATCCACAGATGGAATCAGGATCAATGACGTTTCGTAGAGCCGCGGTTCGCAGTGTTCGAACAGCTTTTGTTCACCCTGGGAACTCACATACGCGACTTGTGCCTGCACTCCCGATTTTTTGACCGTTTCGTTCATGAGCTGGTACTTTAGGATCATTTCGTTCCTCAGTGCAAAAAGCGTACGAACGAAATCTTCGTACTTGTAGCCGAGATCATATATCGAAAGTTTCTCGCCTGACGACAGGTCCAGACTGACTCTGTAGTCTGAAGAGACTACGTCGATTATGTCGATAAGTGAGAAATAGATCGCCTCACCCGATCTCGGGGCTAGTGAGAGGGTCTGCTCTTCCAGCTTTATGGCGGTCTCTCCGCTGACGATGCCGCTTGACGCCGTGTCCTTGAACGAATACCCGCACTTGTCAATTAGCATTGGCATATCGATTGCTTTGATAGACGGTTATTAGTATTTCCGACCCAGTCGCGATTTTAGCGGTGTGGTAGCCGGGATTACTTGCAGCATGATATAAGACTCTGGCGCAAGCTAGCTATATTTTCATGCCAGATAGCGTTGACCAGAGGGCGCAAAGCCATCCTGGTTCGCAGTCAATTCCCAGGAAACTTGGTTTTATAGAAGCAAAGCCAATTCAGATCAGCAGCGACATGCTGGAAAAGGTAAAGAAAAAAGTCGCCAAGATGCTTGAAGGAAGAGACCCGGCGCACGACTTTGAGCATATCATGCGGGTCTATCGAAACGCCGAGTTCATTGGCCGGCGCGAAGGGGCCGAGATGGAAGTCCTGCTCGCCGCGGCGTTGCTCCATGATATCGTGGTCTATCCCAAAGGCAGCTCAAAGACGTCAAAGTCTGCGGACGACAGCGCGGACCTCGCGGAAAAAATTCTGCAAGAGTACGGCTGGCAAAAAGACAGGATAGACAGGACCTGCTACTGCATAAGGACTCATAGTTATTCTAAAAGACTGATTCCTTCTACACTTGAAGGCAAGATATTGCAGGACGCGGACAGGCTCGATGCGCTTGGCGCGATAGGCATTGCGCGCACTTTTAGCGTAGGAGGCTCTGAAAAGAGGCTTTTCTACAACCCCGAAGATCCTTTCTGGGGATCAGGCAGGTCTCCCGAAGACAGGCAGTGGACTCTGGATCATTTTCAGGCAAAGCTTCTAAAGTTAAAGGACTCTATGCACACGCAAACAGGAAAGGCTATGGCGAAGGAGCGCACGGCATTCATGGAGAAATTCCTGAAGCAGTTGCAGCACGAAACAAGCTACGAATAGTCGACATAGTACTTGTAGCGCTTTTCAACTTCCTTATTTTCGCCGGCAAGTACGCGGGCGATCTCTGCCTGCAGCCCCTTCATCGCACGCTCCTTGAAACTGTCAGCATCAGACGTATTGGGAAAGAATTGAAGGCTGTATTCGAAATGCTTCATGAATTCCACGACCTTGGCTCGGAATTCTTCCCTTGAAGGGCTCCTGATTCCAGATGCCTTGAACCACGATGTCGCGCAGGCAGTCGAATAGACCTTGGCAAGGTCTTCTATCAGCCTGTCGATCTCAAAATAGTCAGGCATAGGATGGCAATGATCCCGCCACTGAATATATAACCTGAACTTGCGGCGCCCTAGGTAGGTTTTTAACGCTTCGTCAACTTCTGCATCGGTATCGATGCAGGCAAACCAGCAGCTCGATTCGGTGGACAAAAAGCTGCTAAACGAGATCCAGTGGGTTTTTCCGCTTGCAGAAAGGCCGTACCTCGAGATAGCGAATAGGCATGGGATCTCTGAGGACGAGACCATGAGGCGGATATCTGCAATGAAGGCGATCGGAATAATTAGACAGATAAATGCCATTTTTGACACGAGACGGCTCGGATACAAGAGCGCGCTGGTCGCTTTTGCCGTCAAGCCCGACAGGCTGGATCATGTCGCCGATCGGATTAACGAGCATCCCGGCGTCAGCCACAACTATGAGCGCAACCACGAATACAACATGTGGTTCACCCTGGCCGTGCCGCCTGGTTCTGACATGAAGGAGGATTTAGACAGGATGGCTGCGCTCGATGGCGTCGTAAAGTACCGCGTCCTTCCAACGCTAAAGCTCTACAAGATTGGAGTGAGGCTTGACATGGTAAACGATGATGCGGAAAACCCCAAGCCTACTGACGACGTAAAGCAGCTTAACCCGGAAAAGGTAGAGTTGAGCGAAAGGGACAAAGAGTTCATCAGGGAACTGCAGAAAGACCTGAAGGTGATTGCCGAGCCCTTCAGAGAACTCGCTGACAATTTGCGGATTACCACTGCCGAGTTATTTGGCAAGGCAAGAGAATACGAAGAGATTGGAATAATGAGACGCTTTGCAGCGATCCTCCGGCACCGCGACGCGGGATTTGTTGCTAACGGCATGGTCGTCTGGCATGTGCCAGAAGAAAAGATCGACGAAGTGGGCTTCAAGCTGGCTGGCTTTCCTCAGGTAAGCCACTGCTACAGGCGCCCGATATATCCAGACTGGCGGTTCAACCTGTTCAGCATGGTGCATGCACGCTCGCTTCAGGCGGCAGAAAAGATGGCCGAGGAGATGTCAGAGACCATTGACGTAAAGGACTACCAGATACTGTTCAGCTCCCGCGAGTTCAAGAAAGAGCGGGTAAAGTATTTCGTGTAGCATTTTCAGGAACATGAACTGTTTGCGTTTGCAAGGCTGATATTACTTGGCGACAGGCTGCACGTAAAAGTTCTTCTCGTACATTTCTTCCACCTTCAATGATTCGTCTGGGTCGAGATACCCTCCGTCGGACAGGGAAGCAAACATTTCTATCTCTTCAACACTTATCATTGTAGGCAAGACGACAGAGATCTGTTTCTGTGAAAGAATGAATTTGATGGCAAGCTCGGTGATGTTCCATCCTTTGCTGCTTGCTACTGGCTTCATGTTGTCGATCTTTTTCATCGCTTCAAGTATGAACTCTTTTTTCCTAAAGCTTCTATGATCGTTTTTGTCAAATTCAGTGTCGGCGTTGACCTTTCCGGTTAAAAGCCCCGAAGCATCGGGCACTCTCACCATGATTCCCACGTCGTGCCGCTCGGCCTCCTTGATAAAATCTCGCCCTGGATCCTGCTCCAGGATGTTGTAGACGGTCTGAAGCGACGTGATATTCCTGTTCCGGATCGCCTCAAGCCCCTCGTCCTTCCACCCGATCGCCGGCCCAAGGGCGGCGCCGTGGCTTTTGATTGTACCCTTCCCAACAAGATCTTCAAGTGCCGCAAAGAGGCCGTCGTTCTTGATTGCATCCATCTTTGGGTTGTGCAGGCTATAGACATCGATATAGTCGGTCTGGAGCCTTTCAAGGCTCTGGTCCAGAGCGAACTTCAGAAATTCCGCGTTGTGTTTTTGGGGGAGTTCGCTGTGGCCGATCTGCTCTTCGTTGTACATGTCATATCCCCATTTTGTTGAATAGACAACTTCATTGCGCATGTCCTTGAAAGCCTGGGCAATCAGCTTTTCGCTCTTGCCCTTGCCGTACATGTCGGCTGTCTCGTAGAAATTGATTCCCAGATCGTATGCGCACTTTAGCATCCTTATCGCTTCGCTGTCGTCGATCTTTTTGCCCCACCAGTCAAGGCCTATAGTCCAGGCGCCAAAGCCGATCTCGCTTACCCTTATTCCGCTCCTGCCAAGTTTGCGGTACTTCATGCCGCTATCGAAAGCACCTCTCTTACCTCTGCTGCTACTCTCCTAAACTGGCTGTCATCAAGCACAGGCTGCGCGCTGGCGGCATCCATCTCAAGGGGGATCCATGATTTGCAGCCCGCCCATTCGTCGCGTATTTCGACATCAATCGGAGTGTCAAGTTTGAAAACACGCAAGAGTATGACGCTCATTGGTTTTCTGGGGTTATAGTCCATTCTGGCATTAACATAGCTTTCGTTCCAGATGTGAAGTCTCGCAAGCTTTTTCAGTAAAGACCTGTCGGTCGTTTCCTTCACCTCAATAACCTGTCCATAGCTTGTAAGCCTGTTGGTTCCGCCGTCAGGGTTGTCCGGCAGATTTTCGATTTCGTTGGCATAATCCGGCTGCAGGTGATCTCTTGACTGGTGCTCGTAGGTGGGAAACATCAGAAATTTATCGTGTTTTACTTCAAAGCCCTGCCTGTACTCTAGGACCCCGCCCTTGCGAAGCAGAACGACCTGGCGGCCTTGTTCAAGGGCTTTGCAAACGACGGCCCATTCTTTGAGCGCCTGCATTATCCCAGACTCTTCACGATGTCCTCGACGCCCTTATAAACGCAAACGATCATGGGAGTGTCCCGCTCGATGTACCTGCTTACCTGAGTCTCTCGAAGCTGCATTATTAGCTCCTGAAATGCAATCAGATCCGGCGTTTCGAAAGCGAGCATGAAATCCTGATCGTCGATGCCAAACGAGTATGTGGTGTTCAGCCTGATCTGCGGGAACTTTCTTCCTATGGCAATGTGCTCTTCCATCATTTTCTTGCGCTGATCAAACGGCAGCAGGTACCATTCCCTTGTCTTTACAAACGGGTAGACTATGACGTACTTCATCGGCTGCTCGTCGGTCATAAAGCCGGGGGTAACCTTCGATGAATAAATTGAAGGCCTGGCTGCCGATAGAAAGACGTATGACGGCGACAAATACTTTCCCAGCACGGTCGTATAAATTTTCGTTGTCATGACCTGAGTCTTTTCGATGGTGTCAGAGATCATCCATATCATGAAATCCGAATCCTCGCGCAGGCCGACAGTGGAATAGGTCCGCACTTTCATCTTGGTGCCTGCCACTTCGACAAGGCTGGCAAACTCTTTGGCAGCCTCTTCCTTGCCTATCTCGTTGAGCCAGCGCCACTTCGGATCCACCTTGAAGAATGAAAAATTAAGAAAGGTGCTTGCCTGGGCTGCTTTCTCGGCGGCCGGATCTGCCATGCTGAAAAAGGTCGTCCTACCCTATTTCTACTTGTCTTCTAGACCGAGCCAGCCGTAGCCTTTTGTTTCCAGCTCTTCGGATAGTTGCTTTCCGCCTGACTTTATTATCTTGCCCTTTGCCACGACATGTACATAGTCCAGCTTTTTCAGGTAGCGCAGGATCCTTGCGTAGTGGGTAATAACAATGACTCCGGCTCCGGTATCGATCAACTTGTTAATCGCCTCTGCCACTGACTTTACTGCATCGATGTCAAGGCCCGAGTCGGGCTCGTCCAGTATCGCAATGTTGGGCTTTAGCACGAGCATCTGCATGACTTCAGACCTCTTTTTCTCTCCTCCGGAAAAGCCTTCGTTAAGGTAGCGGCTGAGAAACGACTTGTCGAGACCGACGGCATCGAGGTTCCTGTTCAGGTATTCATGGAATTCCCTGACGGTTAGAAACACCTCCCTGTTCTGCTCTTCTCCGAGGGATTTGGAAAGCGTGTTGTAGGCGTTTCTCAAAAAGTGGCTATAGCCTACACCGGAAATCTCGGTCGGGTACTGAAATCCCAGAAAAAGGCCCTTTCGTGCCCTGAGGTCTGTCGATAACTTGATGATGCTCTCGCCCTTGACAGTAATGTCGCCAGAATTGACGGTATATTTTGGATGACCGAGAATCGCGTTTGCAAGGGTACTCTTGCCGGAGCCGTTTGGCCCCATGATGGCATGAACCTCGCCCTTCTCTACATTGAGGTTTAGGCCTGAGAGGATCTCCTTGCCATCGATGCTAACACGAAGATCTTTAACTTCTAGAAATGTCATATAACGGTGTTTTATTTTACTAAATATAAGTTATTAGGATTCGAGTTCTGGTAACTTGACGGCAATTCATCTCGAAGTCATCAGCATGAAAAGAAGAAAGGGACCGGCCAATTCTTATTAGAATCAATTAGTTACTATAGGTGATGTCCAACAGCAAGGTCATCACAGGTTTATGCCTGCTAGCACTTACTGGGTTTCCAATTAGCCTTGTAATCGTGTACGGCTCGATACCTCTGGTAGATTCGTCCTTATGCAACAGCCCCAGTCAAAGCGGTTCCTCTCCAGCATGTGGACCGTTGGTACGCTTCTGGTACCTGATATCATTTCCTTTGGCAGGGATAGCCGTTTGGATTCTGGTGTCAGGTCTAAGGTCAACGTCAATAGTAAGTCTCAGAAAGACATAGGACTTTTCCAGCATCATCTTTCCCCCACTGTCTGCCTATCTAGGCGAGTTTTTGTTCAACAAATTCAGCTCAGCCGCGAGAACAGGTGCCCTCGACGCCACCATCAAAAGATAAGTATTCCGAGGTTGTACAATAGAGATAGAATGGCTTCAGAAAATGTTCTAGCAAATCCTCCGAAAAGCGCGATTCAGCCAAACATTGGAATTGTTGACGAAAGTAGGCAGGGCGTTATTCAGATCTTGGGCAGGCTCCTTGCGGATGAGTACGTGCTTTATACAAAGACGCGCAAGTATCACTGGAACGTCGCGGGTCCTAGATTTCAGCCGCTTCATGAATTTTTCCAGGCCCAGTACACGCAGCTCGAAGTGATAATCGATGACGTTGCGGAACGCATCCCGCAGCTAGGCGGCAAGGCGGTTTCGACATTGGAGGAGTTTGGGCAGATCCGCAGAATAAAGGAAGATCCTGGACAGTATCCAGACGACAACAAGATGCTGGCAAACCTACTGGCTGATCATGAGGCAATTATCCGCACAACAAGAACTGATGCCGACACGACGGCCGAGGAATTTCACGACATGGGCACTAACGACTTTCTGATCGGCCTTGTCGAACAGCACGAAAAGATGGCATGGATGATAAGGGCTCACCTGGAAGGCAGGTAGGCCCTCTTCCTTTTTTGTCACTCTCCAAGAACGTATAATTGAACTAAATGGAAAGGCGATCTATTCGATCGTAAGGGTGGATGTCATGTACGGGTGCACTTGGCAGTAATACGGGTGCTCTCCCTTGCCAATGTCTGCACCCGCAACGCTGTAGTCGTCGCCCGTATTGAGGAAGCCACTGCTAAACAACACTCCTGACTGTGGGTCGGCAGTGCCTGTGCCGCTCGTCGCGGTGTGAGGCAACGTGTCCTTGTTCACCCATGTTATCAGAGAGTCAGAGCTTGCCTTTGCAGAATCAGGGTCATAGTCCGGGCTTCCCTGCACCGATGACCCATCTAGGATGCTGACTGTGACCACTTTGGTAAACTGCGATCCATCGACTTCTTTTGCTACATTGGCTGTTTCATTTCCAGACGGCGCAGGCAGCTCCTTCCAGTATGCAGACTCTATGACTCCGGGATCCGGCAAGGCTTCTGCGAACAGAGTATAAGTCAGATAGCCTGTGATAGCACCAAGCGCAAGGAGAACTGGCAAGGCGATTATTCCGGGTTTGCCCATAGCCGATATGGACTAGCCCGGCGCCCATATTAAATCGTTATAATCGCCAACGGCTATATCCGGGTTCTGCGTCGTGGTTGCGTGGACCAGAAAAAGGTGACTTGCAAAAGCTGCGCAAAGAAATTCCTGGTACCTGTTGTGGACACCGGCCGGCAGGAAATATCCGCTGAGATTTCGGACGGCGCATCATTTGCACTAATCTGCCCTTTTTGCATGACGCATGCACTATACAGCGCAAAGGATCTAGAGTAACTTTTATTTCAGGGAACAGGCTCCACTCCGAAAGAGCGGATTGGGCAAAGAGTCATTGAAGTGTACGCTATGCGGCTCGGCGCTGACCGAGTTCAAGTATCGCCCTATGCAGGAATGGAATGTTTCGGGCATGCTTTGTGGGCAGTGCTATGACAAGCGGCTGATGGAGCACTACATCCAGCCCGACAGGCGAAACATCACGAAAAAATGATGAGTCAAGCGGCGCCGGGATTTCCGCATTTTGGAAACTCTTAATATCAATCGAATCGTAATATAGTAAGAGGACTGAAACGATGAAAGGATACGTTGACGGATTTGTAATACCGATACCAAAGAAAAACCTCAGAGCATACAAGAAAATGGCCCACGATGCAGGAAAAATCTGGATGAAGTATGGTGCCCTTGAATACTGGGAATGCGTAGGAAATGAATTCAAAGTCAATATAGACCCGAAAGACAAGTCAAAGACTGCGTTTCTCTTCCCAAAAAAGTTCAACCTTAAGCCTAGCGAAACAATTCTGTTTTCGTGGATTGTATACAAATCAAAGACACACCGCAACAGGGTCAATGCAAAAGTCATGAAAGACCCAACGATGAACATGGAAAACATTGACATGAAGTCGATGCCCTTTGATGTCAGGAAAATGCTCTACGCAGGGTTTGCCCCCATTGTAAAGATGAAAAAATGAAGAGACTTGAAAATGACATCAAGCCTTTGGGGCCGCGTGGTCTTACCCTGCCCTACCAAAAGGTAAAGACTAAATACCAACTTTAGCCTTCATGATGCATGCCAACTGCATATATCCTCGTGAACTGCACGCTAGGCTCTGAGGAGAAGATTATCAATGAAATTGCAAAGCTCCCGGACGTAAAGGAGGTGCGCGGCACCTACGGCGTTCACGACATATTCGTCAAGGTAAAGTCTGAAAACACCGAAGCCATGAACCACACGATAACGAGCAAGATCCGCAAGGTTCCAGGCATAACATCCACCGTTACCCTAGTCGTGATTGAAGAACAGGGCGGCAAGGGCTAGCCCTTTTCTGCCAGCTCGCTCTTTTTCCTGTCTTCAGCACGTATCCGCTTGATTTCGTACACGATAAGGCCGGTAGCTGCGCAAATGGTTATCCAGCCTGCCACGCTCACCACCAGGTACTGCGAGTATACCGGGATAAGGAGCGCGGTTCCGGCTATCCCAGCTCCGACAAACCACGCGACTACAAGGATGTAGATATTCAAGGCCTAGCCCCTCATGTCCTCGTCATAGCCAGCGAATCGCTTCAGGGTCTTGCCGCAGCGGCTGCACCTGCAAAATTCAACAAACTCAAAGTCGTCATACTTGCGGTAAGCATAGGAATCCCTGTGCTCGCAGAAGATGCGCCGGAGCGAGAGCATCGGTTCTAGTAATCCTGTAGGTAGTTCATTATCCTTTCGCTACCGTGGAGGGGTTCTTTGATATATGACCTGATTACTGAAATCAATGGGGGCCCGTAGCGTAGTCAGGATATCGCGGCGGTCTTCGGAACCGCAGGCCAAGGGATCGAAGCCCTTCGGGCCCGTCCAGTCCCACGATCTTTAGCAAAGCACTTGCAGTTGGCTGAAAACAAATACTGCTCTAGCTTCAGATGTCTACTTTCAATTTTTTTCGCGTGCGACTATTCCTATGTAGCATCCATCTCATCGAAGCCCTTCCAGGTCGTTATTGTCCCTGAAATGTTCGGGGTTGAGCCTGAAGCCTCCAACCTTTTCTTGTGGAATGTCGTTCAACTTTAGGTGAAAATCTAGCTTCGCTTTGTTCAGCCGCTTATTGATCCAGAGCGCAAACCTCTCCTCCAGTGTACCTGCTTCTTGCTTATCCATATCCGAATACAAGTCGCGCAGGATTTCTACAAATTTTTGATCCACTTCAAGCAGAAAAAAATCCCAACCAAGCGCTTTCTTGCCATCGGAGTAGCACCTGCACCTGCTTTTAGCGTGTGCTGCGGATTCCAGCATGGTCATGAACGCCATCAGCTTCGGCCTCTCTTTTTCGAAGCCTATACATGAGCCTGATAGTGTAAATATAGGTGAAGCAGTAGATGTGTTTTCATCGGCCTTATCATCAGTGACTCCACTGCTGTTGTCCAGTCCAGAGTTTTCCCTTGAAGTATCTTCTTCCTCAACTGACGGTTCACTAGCAAAATTTTCGGCGGGCACCGGAGCTATGTTTCTTATGGTAACAACATCTTCGACTGAAACGCCTATTATTTTTCTAATGTTTGGGTCAAGCCTTGTAATGCCCTGACCCTCGTCCGAGGGAAGTAGCGGATAACACCTTGCCTCGATCCCATCCTTCTTGCCTATGACCTCCACAGCGTCACCGGCAATGACACCCAAGGAATCCATCGACTTGTGGTCAAGTCGTACTGTGCCGGTGCCAATGTCGCGTGCATAACTTGCGAGCACTTTCAGCGACAGTGCCTCTCGGTTCATATTCAAGAGATAATACGAGTGTTGCCTATTAAGAATTGCCAATTCCGAAGGCTCCGGCCGCACGATCATTGAAAGAGGCTGTTGAAACATTGGTCGTCTGCTGAAATCGCAAATCGCTTCAAGGGCGTCTCTATCAGCTTTCTACTTTGAGGTCGCCCAGCAGTCTGTCAATATTTGTGATGGGCCTGCCGTTTCCATCCGCAATTTCCTGAAACGCCGGAGGACTATCAAGATAGTTCGGGATTCTTGCAGCGATCCTTTCCTGGTACGTCGGTACATTCTCGTTCTGATAGAATACTCCGATCGGGATTCTGGTGTCCCATTCATTTGACTTTTGGATCGCCTGCGCAGTCTTTACGCCCATCTCTGATGGGTCGTGCACCACTCCGTCGTAGCCAGTATCTTCCAGCTTGTACATCCTTGGCATCGCCTTTCCCGTGCTTTGGTCAATGTTGTCAAAGCCCTGATACCATTCCTTTGTGTTGATGTCGTTGTATGTCGGGCATGTCTGCAGCACATCGACGAAAGCAAGGCCCTTGTGGGTCACTGCCTTTTTGATCATTTCCTTCAGGTGCCTGACATCATAGGCATATCCCCGCGCGAGAAATGTAAAGCCGGATATGAGTGCCAGCGCTATTGGGTTGACTGAATTGTTGACGTTTGGCTGAGGTAGAGATTTTGTCTTCATCCCCAGCTTTAGTGTGGGCGAAGCCTGTCCCTTTGTCAGGCCATAGACCGCGTTGTTGAAAATAATGTATGCCATGTCGACGTTGCGTCTTCCCGCGCTGACAAAGTGACCGGCACCGATGCCAAGGCCGTCACCGTCTCCACCAACAGCGATCACGTCTAGATTTGGATTTGCGAGCTTTGCTCCCTGAGCGAACGGGAGAACTCGCCCGTGAAGCGTGTGGATCCCATAGGTCCGGATAAAGTGTGGAGTCTTGCCAGAGCAGCCTATTCCTGAAAATATGGTGACTTTGTCGTTAGGCACCTGCATGTCTGCAAGTGCCATCTGGATCGCATTCAATATTCCAAAGTCGCCACAGTTGTGCAGTATCGCGTTTTCACTTACGTAGGAGTTTACGTCTTCTACCTCTAGGTTGTAGACTGGGCCATCATAGTCAAATGTCTCAATCTTCCTGATTGGGATGAGGACATAGTCGGGCTGCACGATCGACGATGGGGGCTTGCCAACGTGTCGTCTAATCTTGGCTTTCGTCCCCATGACCTTGCACAATCTCACAAAGTCGCGGTCATTTACGACCTGTACAGAGTATGATTTCTTGTGTATTCCAGTGGGCTGAGCGATAGATACTACGGGGACAATTCCTTGCCTGAGGAGAAGTATTTTCATCTGTTCTGTGAGAGTTTTTGATATCGTCTTGAAATTTCCCCTCAGCTGGCTGGAGCTGACCCAGCCGTCACCCCGCCACATCCCCTTTATCAGCTCGGTCTGCTTGCCGGCAGACAAGAGCATAGCAAAATGGGGCAGTTTCTTGTTCATTGCGCCGTGACCGAACCAGTCCAAGAAAACCCTTCCCAATGGCGCCGAGGCAAAAGATATCGTCGTCGAATTGCGCTTGCTCGCAGTCACCCCTTTCAGGCCAAATGTCTCCATCATTATTCGCCTAACATCTTCAATGAATTCGAGTTCGTTTGAGTTGAAGGTAAAATGGACTTGTCTGCCATTGACGTAGCCTTCGGCAACATAATAACCCATCAACCTCAAAAAGTCCGGATCAAGGGTGATTTTTGATGGAAGTTTTTTGCTGACAGTGTCCTTCTTTCTCAGGTGATAGTCAATTTCAATTGTCTCTAGATCCTGTTCCTCTTTCTGTATAGGATAGACAAGGTAGTCCTTTTCCTCCAATTCGTCCGCGCGTTTCCAGACCGCGTCGTATTCAACATTGTGCAGTTTCTTGTTCCTGTCGCTGCGTTTGACCACGAGGATTGGATGTTCTTCGGTAGCGTATGTCTCTCCAAAGCACTTTGTAATGAACCTGAAAATCTTGCCCCTGTGAATGTGGCTGATAATTTCAGTGACCTTGTGGAATTTGCCGTCCCTGCCCAAGACTCTTTCACCTACTGCTATTTGCTGAATCTGCTTTACTGAAGGATTGCAGTGAATTGTGGTGTCCGGAAGCACGCACCCCGCACACCAATCGTTGTGGACATCAGTTTTATAGTCCGCTAGTTTAAGCGCCATGACTTAACACCTGTCTCCTTGGAGCATCCTTTTCATTTATTATCCTCTTCACGCCGTTATAAACCTCCTCGAGCGACATCGGCCTGCCGTTGTACTTTACTATCTGATAGTCGTATCCCCTGCCCGTGTTTTGTTTCAGTACTGACCCAAGCTGGCCTGAATAGTTCATCTCTATCCCTATCAATTTTTTCGAATTTCCTACCATCGACTTTACGAGCTCTGATGGGAACGGATGTAATAGCCTTACATGAATGAACTTTATGTCTATGCCTTCCGCTCGCAGCTTTTCCATCGTGTCAAGAATCACACCCTTGTTTGATCCCCAGCTAATCACGACATTGTCCCCGCTGCCATATGACACAGCCTTGTCCTCATCAGGGATTTCCTTTAGTGCGACATCGAGCTTGCTCATTCTTTTGTCCATCATTTGCACGCGAAGCTCCGGGTCCTCCGTGATGTGACCTTCCTCCGTATGCTCGTCGCCCGTGTTCCAAAAGATAGCATCCTTTGTCCCAAGCACTACCCTCGGGCTTATCGGGTTGTCTGATAACTTGAAGCGAAGATAGTTACCCGCTATTCCCTTGTCCTTTTCTGAAATCTTGCTTAGTAGCGAGCCCCTGTCGATGGTCACCTTGGCCGGATCAAGGTTTTTGCATGTAGTCACACTGTTGGCTATTGCCTTGTCAAGGACGTGTATTATGGGCATCTGGTAGCGCTCGGCAAAGTTGAAAACTTTCATCGTGTCGTAAAAGCTCTCCTCGATATCGCCGGATGCAATCACTATCCGTGGGAACTCGCCATGCCCGGCGTTGATGGCGAAGCTCAGGTCCCCTTGTTCATGCCTTGTTGGAAGGCCCGTAGACGGCCCCGCCCTCTGGTAGAGTGAAATCACAACCGGTACTTCGTTCATGCCTGCCCATCCGATCGCCTCGGCCATCAGCGAGAATCCCGGCCCTGAAGTCGCAGTAGCCGATCTCGCACCGGTAAGCGCGCTTCCAATCGCCATGGCAATAGCTGCGATCTCGTCCTCTGTCTGGACTACAACAGTGGAACCTTTCTTGCCGGAATCGTTGAGATCAAGTATCTCGTTTGCTTCAAGGTACTCGCTGTCGTCTGAAGCCGGGGTGATGGGGTAGTAGGTCTGGAACCGGCAGCCTGCGACCATCTTGCCCATAGCAGAAGACTGGTTTCCCTGGATGATTATTGTGTCTTTGTCTGCCGGCCTTGCCTTCAGGCGGTAGCGAAAGTTGCTACCTGCAAATTTCGTCCTTGCATAGCTGTAGACGTGAGCTGAAGCGTCTGCGTTAAGGCTGGCGACCTTTTGCTTTGTCCTGAAAATAAAGCGGATCGCCTTTGCAAGAACCTCACTATCAAAATCCAGAATCGCCATAGATGCAGAGAGTGCCATGACATTTACCATCCTGGTAAGCCTGCTGAGGGAAGGGTCGTTCACCTTCTGGGCAAATTCCTGCAGTAGTTGAAAGAAGGGAACAGGGAAAGCGATCACGCCGCGCTTTTCTGAATACTCGATGACATCCTTCACCCTGAAGCCCAGGCCGGCCTTTTCAAGCATTTTTTTTATCCTGCCTGCCGCGGGGGCGTCTAATGTCGGGACCTCGTCAATGGCTGTCTCGGCAAGGTCGGGATGATATATTATCGCGCCGCCAGCAGTGACATCGGCAAAGTGCCTGAAAACGGTTTCGGCGTCAAATGAAACGAGTACGTTTATTTCATCAAGGTGGCAGTGCACCGGCTTGTCGCTGACCCGCACGGTAAAGTAGCTGTGCTCGCCTTTGATGTTGGAGTAGTATTCCCTCTTACCAAAGATGTAAAGACCTCCGCCGGCGCATGCGCGGGAAAATATATTCGCTGCAGAATCCACGCCGCTTCCCTGAGCTCCGCCGATAACCCAGCTTAGATGATTTGTTACTGCATTTTGCATTTTGGGCGACTTACTTTTCTCTATTCCACCTTTTAATGCTTTAGAAAAAGCTAGCCGCCGGTGGCAGCATCGTGAAGGCAGCATTCACAGGTGTCGATCTGGCCGCAGAACGGACACGCGCACATGCAGGCATCGATGGGATTTCCGCAGTTTTCGCAGGACACCACTTCCTCGCTTGCCGCCATCCCGCTACTATGACCGCCAAAACTAATTATACTTTTGTGTCTGGTCAAAGGCGAAGCTTTTATCCTGATAAGAGCTATTACTCTTCGTTGAAGGTCTACAGTTTTAGCTGCCCGTCTTGTGGTTATGGATCCAGGCATATGTTAGGCAGCCCTGACATGGACCAGATAATGACTGATGTCAACACCGAGTTTGCTCAATACCGGCTCTTTGTATGCAGGAAGGAGAAAAAGTTCGTGCATCTTGATTTCCTGGATCACAGTTTTGACGGCAGGTGCCCCGCCGACTCTACATTGCTGGAACAAGTACGCGAGGACGAAGCCAAGTGCCCTAGATGCGGAAAGGAGCTTTCCATAGAAGAACACAAGCCGCTTTCTTCTGGCGAAAAAGGCTCTGAATAGATATCGGCAAAACATCATTGCATTCTTTCTTGGAATAGCTTCAGATGTATTTTTATTGACGCGTACTGAGAACCTCTCTCATTGAGCGATGAGATATTGCTGCTGGAGCAGATTTTTTCGAGCCCCAGCTTGATGCTCATTGCAGGGGCCATTCTGGGATTTGCGATATCAATTCTCGCCGTTTTCCTGACCTACCAATTTAGAAAACCTTCGATAATAATGAAGGTCGTCAAAGGGTTTGTTCGCAGTGAGTGCGGCAGTGGGACCAAGAAATCGGCCATCGGGTTCTTTCAAATTGCAGTTGTCAACATTGGAAGGAGCAGCGCGCTTGACTGCCAGATCGAGATCACCTTCAAAGATACCGATGGCAAGAGCATTGCCGAAACAATAGCGGGCAAGTGGGAAAGGGGCCCTGAGCCCATGATGGACTTTAGCAACCTGAGATTCCC
>DATBMW010000022.1:0-4297 GCA_036554645.1 Nitrososphaera sp. | reverse complement strand
CTTGAAAACTTGAAGACGGTCCACGAGGCCTTTTCGCTTGGCTTGGTCAGGAGCCAGACCGACAGAGCAATCATGACAGCACCAAAAACGCTCGCGGTAGCAAGATAGATCATTCCGAACTGGTTGAAAAAGAACGGGAGGACGCTAAAGACGACCATCATCAGCGTTGTCCCTGCAATGACTCTGACAGAGGTTTTTTCACTCGAAACGACCGGCAGCATCGGGACCCTGGCTTTTGTATAGTCCTTCTTTACATGCAGCGCAAGGCTCCATATGTGAGTGGGAATCCACAGAAAGACTAGGCCGGCCATCACGAGCCCAATCTCTATATTCTGCGTAGTCACCGCAACATAGCCAATGAGCGCGGGAGCGCCGCCTGAAAAGCCGCCGAGTATGATGTTTGACTGGCTCCGGCGCTTCAGCCATTTGCTGTAGACAATGATGTTATCAAAGAGCCCAAAGGCCATCAGCCCAAATGCCCACGGGTTGATGAACCAGGCACAGGCCAGCGAAATGCCGGTCAGTACGAGCCCGAAGACCAGCGCGTTATGGGGCGATATCCTCCCCGAAGGTATCGGCCTGTCCTTTGTGCGATCCATTATCGCGTCAATATCCCGGTCGTTATAGCCCGTCAGCGTGTCTGCGGCAGCAGAGCCGGCGGCTACTCCTCCTATCAGGAGGATCCACGTAATCGGACTGATGGGAATGTCAAAGAGAAAAGAAGCAGTGAGGGCCGCTCCAAATGCAGTAAAGACCAGCAGGTACCATATCTTGGGTTTTGTCAGTTCGTAATAATTCTTGACCGTGCTGCCTGCAGTTATCTGGTGGGGTATCGTCAAGTCCTAGCGGCCGGGTCTAAAGTGACACTGGTTGCTATTTATAGCTACTTGGCGATCGAGGTCGGATAGGCCATCTCGCGGGTCGTCTTGCGCATCTCGATAAAGGTCTCTGTCTTTTGCACGCCCTCTATCCGGCCGATCTTTTCAGATATCAGCTGGTGCATTTCGTCAAGCGACCGGGCAGTCATGGTAACCAGCACGTCGAACCTTCCAGTAACCTCCGCAACCTCCCTGACCTCCGGGATCTTGAAGAGCTCGTTCAGCACGTTGTCCCTGAGCTTTGAATCCATGTTGATTCCGGTGAGCGCCTTTACGCTAAAGCCAAGCGCTTCATCATTGATTATAATCGTGAACTTTTTGATCAGGCCTCGCTTTACAAGGCGCTTTATCCTGCTGTAGACGACCGAAGAATTTACGTTGATTTTTTTTGACAGGCGCGGGACCGAAATGCTGGCGTCCCTTGCTAGCTCGCCCAGGATTTTCACATCCAGATCGTCAATTCTTCCCATCGAGTATGTCGCAGCTAGATCATGATTTCGGGGATTAATAAACCTATAAACTATTGTGAAACCACTGATTAATGTTGAATTTTTTAAGGAAAGTCGGTGTCAGAAGCTGACGAAAGTGTAATGGCTCCTAAGTTCGGTTGTTCACCTAACATATGAAGTATCGCGGATCGATTACAGAATGTTGCGATCCTTCAACAGCTCGGCCAACAGAACCGCGCCCTTTGCCGACCCCATCTTTTCGTTGTGCGAAAGCAAAACGTATTTTATGCCGTTGTCAAACGCCGTGTCCTTGCGCAGCCTTCCCACCACAGTCGTCATGCCGTCGTTGATTTCACGGTCTATTCTTGGCTGGGGCCTCGTCGGATCGTCATGCACGATGATATAGTCTTTTGGCGCTGTTGGCAGGCTCTTGATTGATACGGACTCTGAAAATTTCAGCATCTCTCTTTTTACTTCCTCCGGTCCGGCGGGCTGTCTGGTTTCTACAAAGACCGATTCCGTGTGTCCGTCAAGCACTGGAACCCTCGTGCATGTGCAGCTGACCTTGAGCGGCGCGGGCGCGATGGAGCCGTTGTTCATGCTCCCCAGGATCTTTTTCGTCTCGACCTGCACTTTTTCCTCTTCCTTGGGGATGTATGGAATGACGTTGTCCATGATGTCAAGTGCCGCTACACCAGGCGACCGGCCGGCACCCGACAGGGCCTGCATTGAAGTCATGAATACCCTCTCGATTCCGAATCTGTCCTGGATGGGCTTTAGCGTGATCGCCATTCCCGTTGTGGTGCAGTTTGGAAGTGGAGCAATGAATCCCTTCCATCCTCTGTTCTTGCTCTGCGCGCCCAGCAGCTCGGCGTGGCTGTCGTTTATGCCGGGTATCAATATCGGGACGTCCGTTTCATAACGAAATGCGGCGGCAGTGCTGATGACTGGAGTGGTCTTGGCGAACTTGGGCTCCACAACCTTGGCGTCATCGGACTCTAGGGCGGTAAAGATAAGGTCGAAATTTTCAGGCGCGATGTCGTCAACGCTGCTGACGACCATGTCCCGGACGTAGTCAGGCACCTCCTCCCGGTTGTGCCATCTCAGGATTCCGGAATTCGGATCCCTGATCGCATCAATGTATTTCTTGCCTGCCGATCTTTCGGAGGCTGCCATCTGTTTTAGTTCAAACCACTTGTGCTTGTTAAGGGCGACAACGAACTCCTGGCCCACCGCACCGGTGGCGCCGACAACCGCTACCTTTAGCATGGTTCCGAATTCGTCAAATGCAACTAATAATCGTTATTGACAATCAGTTTGAGCAGACAAAGTAGCTATTGCGCGCCGTAGCCCTTTTCCTTGGCCTTGCCTGCCAGCGCCTGGGCCTTTGCCTGGGCTCTTGGGAGGACAAAGTCGGCGGTATCTGGAGAGACATATCCTGCTTCAGCTGCTAGCGACATCGCCTGCTGCTGTGCCTTTGCGAGAAGTGGCCTGACGGTCTCCGGCGTCATGTATCCTGCTTCTGTCGCTAGAGCCAGAGCCTGCTGGAACGACCTGACAAGCTCTTCTCTGTACTCTTCAAGATTGATCCTCAGATCCTGTTCCTTGAATAGCAGACCCTCGGCTATAGCAAAGTTGACCGCTATCCCTGCCTCTATCGGCTTTACGTTGAGCTTGCTCAGAAGGGACGCAAGCGGCATCGAGATCACGTCGCCGGGCTTTGCAACCACGGTGTCCTTGCTCACCCATATTGTGCCCTGGTCAATTTTCGTCGGTACGTTGGCGACCTTGAACTCCGACAGGACCGGCCCCGGTACGATGCCGGTATTTCCCGCAGGGACTACAATGTCCTTGCTGGCAATGTCGCCTCCCTTGGCCGCCAGAAAGACCTTGTTCTGGGCGAAAATCAGGTTAAGCCTGAACGGGCTGATATTCGTGAACATGAGCGCGCACTGACCCTCCAGCTGCTTGCTCAGGCTCTCGATCCCGGCGATTCCCTTTACCTTTTCAAAGGCCCTGATAGCGACCTTGTTCTTGATTATCCTGATCTTGATATCATTTCTGAACTTTTTGCGGATCGCCATCAGCTGGGTGGCCCGAACCTTGGTCATCTTTGAAAGCGCTATTACGCTGTATTTCCCGGGAAGATCCTGGAGCTCCTGGTACATCACCCTCTTTTTCTTTGGGTAATGCTTTCGTTGCCCCTGTGCTATCTGTGACGACATGGCTATTCCTTTTTCTCCTTGGCAAGCGCTGTTAGCTTTGCAGCCTTGCCCATCGTGAATTTCACCATTGCGTTGCGGATGTTCTTGTCTCCCTGCGGCAGCTTTTTCTCTATCGCTGAAATAATGGCGCCTGCGTTTTCCGCCAGCTGACCATCTTCCATTTTTTCGTCGCCTATCCGAGCAGACAGGTTGAGCTGGTTCTTTGCCTTTACCCTCACGGAATTCCGGAACCTGTTGGCTATGGTCTCAACAGGAGCTCCGAAGGGAAGCGGGGTCGGCATCTTGCCCTTTGGCCCGAGGAACTGCCCGAGTGAGCGACCGACAGTAGCCATCTGGCCAGTGTCTGACAGGAAAAAGTCATGCGCCCTCACCAGCTTGCGCGCTTCTCGCTTGTTGGTGCCGAGCCTGTCGAGCTCCTGCGGATCCATCACCTTTTCCACCCCGGCCTTCCTGGCTTTGGTGCCCATGTCGCCGGAAGCGATGACGCATATCGTCGGCTGTTTGCTGGGCTTGTGGGGCAGCGCAACTACTTCGTTCAGGTTGAATCCCTTCTTTACATCAATATCTTTTAGAACAAGAGTCAATTCTGCGGACTGGGTGAATTTGCGCTTGGTAGATCCTTCCCGCGCTTTTTTGACCAGTTCCAGAATTTGAGTATTGGTTACCATCCTTAAATACGGCTATTCAAAGCGCAACAAGCCACTTAAAATCTTTGGGATTGTTCGCGTTACAGCCTTAAATTGTC
>DATBMW010000012.1:0-10958 GCA_036554645.1 Nitrososphaera sp. | reverse complement strand
CTTACCCAATGATCCTTTTCATCAAGTCCCTAGCCCGCTTCCGTCTGGCCGGATTGATCCTGACTGCAACCATTCCCTCCAGCGGCTGGCCATAGAGAACCACCGAGTCATCTGGAGCCTGAGCAAAGAGCGGCAGCGCCAGCAGGTCTTCTTCGCCATCCACGTTTATCAGGACAGGCACAGCAGATTTCAGTGCCTCATTGATGGTCCTGACCGCCTGATCAGAGATAGTTCCTGCCGGATTGATACACTCGCGCTGCTCTGCATTGTAAATAATCGAATACGCGCGCTTTGTCCGGCGCTCCCTGCCATCAATGACCGCGATATCAGGAGTTATGCCAAAGCCAATTATTCGCTCTGTAGTCGCATCCCCAACCGTGATCACTTTTCTGGCACCCTTGATCATCTTTTTGATCCTGTCCTCGGTTACTTTGCTGTCAGGCACCAGTGTCCCGAAGGGCTTTTTCAAAACAAGCAGGGCGTCAGGACTTGATTTCCTTGTCATTGGTACCAGACATTGGCTTGGGATTTTCTGCCTCTTTCTTTTCTTCCTCTTCCATTGCCTTTCTCATTTCATCTGCGATAATGCTTATCCGGCCCGCCACCAGCTTTGCCGCGCCCGTAAAGGCGCGTGCCTGCACGGATTCTGGTTCTGACACCACCGCCGGCCTGCCAAGGTCGCTGCCTTCCCTGATGCGTGGGTGGAGCGGAATCTCGCCTATGAATGGGATCTTGAAGTCGTCGCTAATTTTCTTGCCTCCGCCCTGTCCGAATAAGTAAATCTGTTCGTTGCAGTGCGGGCACTGGAGGTAACTCATGTTCTCCACGACGCCAATGATCGGAACGTTCAGTTTGTTGAACATGCCGATGGCCTTTACAGCCACGTTCATGGCCACATCTTGAGGGGTGGTGACGATGAGTATGCCGGTTATCGGTATTGTCTGCGCTATCGTAAGAGGAGCATCTCCTGTTCCCGGAGGCAGGTCGATGATAAGATAATCAAGTTCGCCCCAGTTAACGTCAACAAGAAATTGCTTGACTATTCCAGAGACTATCGGGCCCCTGTAAATTCCCGCCTGCTGCGACTGCTCGTAGAAAAATCCCATGGAAATAACCTTCACTCCTTCAATTTCCGGAGGCTGTATCTTGTTGTTGGTGACTTCAGGAGAGGCCTTTAGGCCAAGCATCAGAGGCACGCTTGGGCCGTAGATATCGGCATCGAGCAGGCCAACCTTTGCTC
Organism: Nitrososphaera sp.; assembly: GCA_036554645.1. Classification (GTDB taxonomy): domain Archaea; phylum Thermoproteota; class Nitrososphaeria; order Nitrososphaerales; family Nitrososphaeraceae; genus Nitrososphaera. Next base: position 9,718 of record DATBMW010000012.1, on the reverse strand, counting down.
CCGTCTTTGCGAGTGCAAGCGCAAGATTCACTGAAACGGTGGTCTTGCCTACTCCTCCCTTTCCGCTGGCGACTGCAACAATGTTCTTGACTCCCGGCAAAAGTTCGTCCATGCTCAGCGCCCTTCCTTCCATGACCCTTGCAGTCACCTTCAGTGCAAGGTCCTGAACGCCAAGGCCGGCAATCGCATTGCGAACGTCGCGCTCGATGTCACTGTTAAACGGGCATGCCGGAGTCGTGAGCTCCAGAGTAAAGGCGACCTTGCCATCATTTATCGAAAGGTCCTTGATCATGCCCATTGAAACGATATCCTTGTGCAGCTCAGGGTCAACGACTTTCTTCAGAGAGCCGAGAACCTGATCGACGGTTACCAACGATCGAAAAATTTCACTCCACCGTATTTAAATCATCGTTTTAGGCTTGATTTTGCGTTCGAAACGACCGTATTTACCCGGTTTGTGGATTTCGGGGGTTTTAGAGAATGCTGGGGTGCATACCTTCTTGGGGGCTTCGGGCTTTAGGCAGACGGCCGCGCATTGCAGACTTGACAAAGACACACGCACCATTTTTCTTGCGCGTTATTTGTCACGAATGATAACTGGCTGAACATGGGATCTTGAACAGCACGGCTCGCTGCACATTCCATTCGTTCACCGAGGCTGTCTTCGTGTTAGCGAAGAGGTTCGGCGTCTCTTCTTTCTCTTGACCACCTGATCACCCGTTTTATTTTCTGAACTAGGATTGCCACCACCACCGCCAAGCACACAAATCCCGCGTTCAAGCATTCAGATAAGTATAGTAGTAGTTCTCAAGATGCGGGCGGATAACTCGTACCTTTGCACTCCCTAGAGGTCTCATCAATTCTTATTAAAACCTCCAGACATGGATTTTTCCCGGATACCGCACTGCTGAGGGCAGTCGTCTGCCAATCTGCCATTTCATGGATATTCCCCGCGCTTTTTGGAGCCAAGCACCCAACCGGTTCGTTACTATTTGGAGATTCAAGGCGCTAATCGTAGGAACTGTGTCCGCCTTTCTGGGACTGGCTCCTTTTTCCGGTGCATGCGCGCTCTAGAGTGTAGTAAAAAATGCATACGCAAGAATCCTTAAGAATCGGTATTGAGTTGTTCAGCTCGGTGCGAGAGGAATAGCGCAGGCGGGCCAGCAGAAATCTGCAAAGGGCAATAACGCATTCGATGACAAGACAATCGAAAAAATGGTGCGTTATTACGGGGTGGACGAAAAGAACTTTGAATCCCTTCTGAAATACATCAGGGCCCGTGGCCTGCAGGACGAATCAGCCTAATCTTATTAGGATCTCTTTTGCAAACATGCCGTGTCAATGCAGCGAATCATACTTTTAGGGATAGCTGGAGTTCTAGCGTCAGTCGGCATCTATTTCATATATTCGCAGATCAGTAGACCTCCTTATGCACTTGAGGTTGACGCCACCCGCGATACCACCGATATTTCAGGCGTGTTCTACAGGATAAGGGTAAGCAACGTGGGCACTGAGCAGCTCACAGGCATTGTGACCGAGCTGGGTTCAGGTGACATACAAGGGACTCCTTTCTTGGATCCGGGCATGTCGTTCTATTTTTATCCCGAGCCCGAAACCAAGGAAGCGACTATCAGGGTTACGACAAACGAAGGGGTCGAAGTATTCACCGACTACAGGACGCCGACAAAAGTAATTGGGCTTCCTGGAGCTGGAAGATAATATAGGCCAATGACAGAGGAAAAACCACAAGTTGAAGACAGCGCTATTTCCCGAGTCGGAAGAATCCAAAAGTCTTGCCGCAGAGTACGGCTACGACAGCTGGCTCGTGAGAAGGTTCATGCGCTACGTTCCTGACATACATGACTTTCTTGACGCAATGGAAAGGCCGCCAGCGCGCTACTTGCGAGTCAATGAACTAAAAATCAGCAGCGGCGAACTCTTCACTCGCCTGGAATCAAAGGGTTTCGAGCTTGAAAGTACCACTCTGCCGGAAGTGTTTTTGGTCAAGAAATCACCGATGTCAGTTGGAGCCACCACCGAGTACATGCTCGGACAATATTACGTCCAGGATCTGAGTTCGTGCCTGGCCGTTGACGCGCTCGATGTCAAGCAGGACCAGACAATTCTCGATGTCGCGGCGGCGCCGGGTGGCAAGACTACCTTCATAGCCCAGAGGATGAAGAACAGCGGGACCGTTATCGCGCTCGAACCTAACGAGATAAGGGCCAGGTCAATGGCTTTTAACCTTGCCCGATGTGGGGTGAGCAACACAGCTGTCTTCCAACTTGACGGAAGGGAAGCAGAGAAACTGGGCACAAAGTTCGACAGGGTTCTCCTTGACGCGCCATGCAGCTGCGAAGGGGTAATTGCAAGGGATGCGACCAGAAAGACCAGCCATCTGCCGGATGACGTGGAATACTGCTCGAACAGGCAGGAAAAGCTGATAGAGTCCGCTGCCCGGCTAGTCAAGCCAGGCGGAGTGCTCGTGTATTCGACTTGCTCATTTGCGCCAGAAGAAAACGAAATGGTGGTGGATTTGCTGCTCCAGTCTGGACATGTCTCAGTCGAGCCCATCCTCTGCGGTAGCGAAGGGTTGACGAACTTCGATGATCACGAATTCAGTGGGGAGCTGAAAAACTCGCGGCGTCTCTACCCACACCTGCACAACACCACAGGCTTTTTCATTGCCAAACTCAGGATAAATTGAAGATGAAACATCGCGAACCGACAAGACAGGAAAGGACGCTGATAAATAGAGCGCTTGACAGGTGGGGGGTGTTTGATTTTTTCCGCGACAAGACGATATTGCTTGGAGAGGAGAACCAGTCAACAAAAGTCTGTCTCCTGTCAGCAAATCTCAAACCAGTCGTTGAAAATCTGGAGCCGTACCTTGCAGGCCTTGCGATTGGAGAGTTGAAAAAACAGTTCACGCCGACGATGCCCGGCGCCGACCTGTTTGCAAGGGTCACCAGCAACGGCAGATTCTACATCACTGTAGGCGAAAATGCGGAAAAACTCGTACTTTACGGCAGAGACATAATGGGCGAATCTATTGTATCGGCATCGGATGATCTCGATGAAAACGAGCTCGTGATAATATTGAACGGCAAGCGGGATGCCATCGGGGTTGGGCGAACGCGGTTCGCCGGCAAATCACTTTTTCAGAGGGAAAGAATAACGGTCACGACTGTGATCGACGCGGGACTTTACCTCAGGGAAGAGGGGGACTAGACTGCCTCCACCTGGACGTTGTTAAGAACGTTCGAGACATAATCGACTGTCGTGTTGAGTCGCTCTGAAATATTTTGCACAGGGATTCCACTGTCGTACAACTCAAAGATCTGTTCGTTGAGGTCGTATTTCGCTTCCTCCTCTGTTCTCATTATCAGCAGGATGCCGAATTTTGGATAATAGACATTATGATCCACATTGTATGTACTTGCTTGTGAAAAAAGTTAAAGTGGGATCTGTCGCAGCTGCCTACTTTCTCGCCTTGAACAGGATGAATATTGCAATCGCTCCCATCATCCCGCCAAATATGAGAAGCACCTGTATCGGAAATCCACCTGTTGAGGTCTGAACACCTTCGGGAGCGTCAGCACTCACTACCGCAAACTCGGATCCCTGGTTCTCCTGCTCGTCCGCGTATCCTGCTATCGTTATCTGTCCGCTGGGAGGCGGGTTCTGAGAGTGAACCTTTACTTCAACGCCACTTATAGTCGCCGTAGCGTCTTTCTCCTCGGCTACGTGAGCTCCTTCCCTGATGCTGCTTTCACCAAATGAATATACCGTGAGCGCCTTGGCTCCTTCAGTTCCCTCAAGTCCGACAGAGCCTCCGTAGCTTCCTACGGGGTCGAATAGTTTATGCCATATCGACATTGATGTATCAAAGTCCTTAAAATCGAGAATGGGGTCTTCCATTATTTCCCTGGCCGGCGAGCCCTCCAGAGCCTGGGCAATGGAAGGATGATTTTCTTGTACGAGCGCGATAGGGCGATTTATGTCAAAATCACCGTATTGCTGCGTAGTCATTACAAGGGGATCGCTAATCGTCATGGCTCTCCATTCAAGGTCAATGATGTGGCCAGACTGCCCGCCCTCGCCCCTCTGTAACACAAACTTTTCCAGAGTCGGATGTATTTCGGTCTTGACAGACATGATAGCACTGGTAGCCCCTCCTCTCAAGACGCCGGTATATTCCGCCCTCACCGCGGAAGCCTGAACCGGGCTCTGGTCAGCTGACAGCGCCCTGTTGATTGCCCCAATAATCAGATTGGTGCCTTCTGGATTCGAGGTAGAATTTATCGAGAACTGAACGCGCTCGTTGACGCCATCGAGTTCCTGGGAAATAGCGCTTCCCTCTGGATACTGAAAGGTTATCGTTCTGACGGCGATAAAAGTCCCATCGGTCTTGTCCCGGTCCGGAACCAGGAACGCCGCCATGTCGGCTGCGAAAGCCTGAGAAACAAAGCCCGATATCAAAAGTGCTGCAATTGTCGCAGAGAACGCCGCTGTGAAATGCTTCACAAAAGGAATTGACTTTTTCTAGTTTATAATCCTTATTATCTCTGCAGAAGCATTTTTGACAACTATCCGGCACGTATAATAAAATGCAGTGCTAAATTCCGGGCATCATAATTGATAACTATTGTCGCCGGCGGGACTGGTTCTGTAAAGCTGGTCAGGGGCTTTGCAGCACTGACAGACGACATTACAGTTATCGCCAATGTCGGAGACAACATCTGGATTCATGGACTGTATGTCTGTCCAGACGTGGACACGATTGTCTATGGACTTGCCGGCTTACTGGATGAGAAAAGAGGCTGGGGCATTAGGAACGACACTTTTGAATGCCTTGCATTTCTGAGGAAACTAGGAGAACCATCCTGGTTCTCCCTAGGAGACAGAGACTTTGCCACACATATCTTCAGGACAGATCTGCTTCGAAGGGGCAGGACTCTGTCTGCGATAACCGAGCTTGCAAGAAAAAAATATTCTATTGGGCCGAAAATAATCCCAGCAACGGATGACGAAGTCTCCACCATCATTTCGACCGGTAGAGGAAAAATGCACCTGCAAGAGTTCTGGGTCAAGCACAGGGCCAGGCCCCGGGTGTCAGGGATTGAATTCAAAGGATCCGACGCTGCGGCTGCCAACCCGGAAGCAGTGGATGCGATAGAACGGTCCGATGTAGTAGTAATCGCTCCGGGCAATCCGGTTTCAAGCATCGGCCCAACAATTGCGCTTGCCGGCATTAGGAAGGCGCTTGAAAGAAAAAGAGGCAGTGTGGTCGCGATTTCCCCGCTAATCGGCGGTAGGGCAATAAGCGGGCCAGCCGCAAAATATATGAGCGCTCTGGGATTGCAGATTTCACCCGTTGGCGTAGCAACGTACTATCGCAGCTTGATTGGAAACTTTGTGATGTCTAATTTAGATCATAGTCTTGCTCCAGAGATCCAAAGTCTTGACATCGACGTATACGAGACAGACATTTCGATGAAAGATAGGCGCGGTGAAAAAAGAATGGCACGGTACCTCTTGGACAGGGTCTTTCGAAAGTGAATGTATTTGCAATAGTCCCGGTGAAAGGCTTTGAGAGAGCCAAGACTCGCATGTCAGCCTTGCTTTCCCCGGAGGAAAGAGCTCATCTCTCGTCGTTAATGCTGGACAATACACTCCAGGTCCTTTGTGGCGCGCGCTCTTTGCAGCGCGTACTCGTCGTTTCAAACGAGCATAGGGCCGGTGAAATCGCTTCCAGACATGGCGCGGAATTCCTTCACGAAGCAAGTGAAAATGGAGTCAATGCGGCAGTTTCTATGGCGGATGAATACTGTGTCAGGAATGGGGCCGATGCAAGCATCGTTATTCCGCAGGACCTGCCGCTCTTGGATCCTGCCGGAGTTGAAGTGATGTGCAGGCTTGCGGAAGGGGAAGAAAGGTGCATCGTTTTATGTCCGTCACAGAGATACGATGGGACAAACGCACTGTTGAGAAAACCCAGCACGGTGATAAGCACTTTCTTCGACAATGACAGCTATGAAAACCACATCGGGGCCGCGAGGGAATGTGGCGTTCCAGTACGGCTCTACTTCTCAAAGAGCCTCATGTGCGATATCGACACTCCAGAGGATGCGAGTCAGCTCGCAAAGGAGGAGCCGGCGAATGTCAACGGCGTGCTCGAATTCCTAAAAGCAAAACAGATCGCTAGAGAAAAGACCCATCAGCAAAGCTGACCAACCTTACTTTGTTGCTATAGGCCGAAACAAACACCCTCACGTCGTCGCCGACTCTTGCTTTTTCCGCGTCTTGATCACTTATCGCGTACTTTACAACACTTCCGTCTTCGATACGAAAAACGCGGTCATCGCTACTGATTAGCACGGTGATGGTTTTAGTCGTAGTAGGTGCGCCGTCATTGTCATCGATGACTCCTGTGCCTATTTCAAGAATCCTTCCGCTTACAAGTGTAAAGCTCTGGGCGGAAACAGCCAAGGCTGCCGCTCCAAGCATTAACAATGCCAAACATAACAAGACTAGAAAGTCCTTCCAGTCAGCCAAGTCCTGCTGGAACAGCAGGTGGCCTGATTATTTCTAGTTGGTGGGCTTTAATACTACAAGATTCATTCATACGGCGCAGTGTTGCATCCCGGCCTCCTCTGCAGATCCATTTGTGCAGCGGACCCAAAAGTCACAACTCTCAGAGAATTTCAGTCCGCCGCGGGTATAGCCAGCATATCTGTCGCCAGAACTGTCCTGGATTTTCTGGTAGCAAGAGGCATAGGACGGATTGAAGGCGGGAATCCGGTCTTTTCGGCTTCTGACAGACTCAAGGCAGCCATTCTCGCACTGCACGAAGCCGGCTGCGACGCAAGACTCGTTTCGGAACATCTCTCCTGGCAGGACTTTGAAGGGCTTGCCTCTGAAATTCTATCGTCCTTTGGCTATGCGACGATCACCAACATGCGCCTGAAAAGACCGAGAATTGAGATCGACGTGGTGGGCATCAGCTCTGACATGGCCATACTGGTCGATTGTAAGCACTGGAAGCGACCGAACGGGTCACTGATAGCTGCATTTGCGAAAAAGCAGGAGGCAAGGGCACTCCGTCTGATCAGGGAGAATCCCAGAATCAAGAGCGCAGTTCCCGTGATCCTGACCCTGAACACCGAATCAATCCGGTTCGTCGAAGGAGTTCCCGTAGTGCCGGTCATCCAGTTCAGGTCGTTCCTGGCGGACCTGCAGAGTCACCTGTCTGAAATTCGCGTCATAAGAAAGCCTATGAAATTACAAGCATGGCAATAAATATCGCCGTAGTCGCCGCCAGGCAAATCTTGGTGACGTTCATCGACTTGTCCAGAGCAGCCGAATAGTCTTCGAACTGTTTTGTGCCCATGACCTTTATTCTGGATGTGGCAGAGGCAAGCTCGAAGGCGCAAGCCTGGTAGGCGCGCTTGGCGGCAACTGCGGATATTTCTTCAAAGGCCTTCGCGATGGTCCCTGAGTCTGTTACTGTTCCAAGCGGGAAGTAACCCTCGCTCGTCCGTTTGCCAGAAGTCGAATGGGTATCGGAGGTGCAGACCTCCAACATCGACACGGTTCCGTTGATCCTGGAGACCAGAATATCCCGCAAGCTGTTTTCCATGTTGTTGGAGTCCGCCCAACCAAAGGCGTAGTGCTTGCCGCCGGTATTGATCACAAGGACCGCAAGGCCTCCCTTTCCAAGTTCCACCGCGTTGGATAGAATCACACCCGTATCGCCAAGGTTAGCAAAACCAATCTTGAATTCCGACTGGGGCATTCCCTTTAGTTCGTCAAGGCACTGCATTGCAGAACGAAGGAGGTCGCTCTTGTCCGCATCGCTCAATTGCTTGCCCATTGCGTTGTGACAGTCAATGACTAGCACTTCTGAGAAGCCCTGCTCGCGGCCGTGCGATTCGACCGCGGTTCGAATGGATTGCGGGATATCGTCCATCCCGGTTGGTGAAAGTGAGAGCATTATCATTGCCGAGTTGCCAAAGGAAATGCCAGTTGCAGTGGCTCTGGCAACCTTGACCTGGACAGGAGCTGTACACGAGTTGCCTTTCTGCAGTACGGTAGAGCGACTCACATCAGCCAGGTACTTGTCGACTTCGCGCTTTGAAGGGATGTTTAGCGAATGGTCCGAGACGCTGTGAACAACGAGCGCGCTCTTCGCAAACTTTTCGTACAAAAGGTAGGACAGGTTGCTGCCCCCGATGCTGCCAAAAGGTCCGGGATGTACGTCTGGCAGTACTATGGCTGACCGTGAATCTGCACACGAAAATTTGATGATCTTTGTCTCGACCTGTTCTTCCTGGGCTCTTGCCTCAGTGAACTCTTCCATCTTGGCTGTATCGTTCTCTGTCCACGCTGCGATGAACGCCTGAAGCAACTTGAATGTGCTTTTTATCATGGGTCTGCCCGCTCTGTCTGCTATGAATACCCAGAAGATGCCTATTAGATAAATGACCACGCCGAAGGCGATTCCAAGCTGGCTTGCCCGGACCACGTCAAAATCAGCGAAAGGGACGAAGGCAAAAAAGAAAATCACTGGCTGCAGGAAAGATACAGGTATTGATCTCTCAAATCGCGCTCCAAAGACAGATGTAAAAATAGCAGCGCGAAGACCTACGGCCAGCAACATCCCGGCGAAAATGTAATCAAGGTCCATGCCTGTGTTGCCTTTGGAGAAAACAAGATCCGAAGCGATCCCCAACAAGGCGGTTATTGACCAGAGTACGTTAGCAAATAGTGAAACATGGGCGACCTTTGAAAGTTTGTTCACAGGCGTGCCCCTTAGGGCGAGAAAATCGATGAAATGGAGCGCAGCCAATACTGCAAGTCCTACCGGGAGATAGAGAGCCAGGGCCGTCAGTTCATTCTGCAGGTAGTATAGATGGCAGGCGACGATTACTACCGCACCAAATATTATTGAGCCAGAGAAGGAGACTTTGAATGACGATGGCCCCCACCTTGTGAACGACCATCGCCTGTGAATGTTCGATACATCATCTGTCTGCGCACGCGCGAACATGAGCCGTCAACCGACAGGGAAAAGAATTCTGATTAGAATCGAGGCTCCGATAACCGCGCCGGTTATGCTCAGCACAATTTCGGGCTTGATCTTGACGCCCCTTGTTTCATCCTCGAAGAACCTAAGCAGTCCAGCGCTTGACGCAGGAAGCGGGGCATTTTTCTTCTTGCTGCTCATTTCCACAAGCTGGATCCTACCATGCTTTTAAATACATTCCGATGCTTAGTGGGAAAGACTTCTGATCTTTTCCAGGATACGAAGATAGCTTTCAAGGAGGTCTGCCTTCTGCTTCTGCAGTGAGGCGTCGCCTTCCGCACTTATTTCAGAAACCAAGGAAACGATCTTTTTTTCGACAAGCGCGGCAGAGGACTGTAGGCTGGTAACCACGTTCTCATCTCTCTTTTCTGCAACTCTTGTCTGCTCCACATTTTCAGAATCCATGTTTTGCTCATTACCGCAGCTGACGCAACTTGTCTTGTCCGCGAATCGTACCTGGACGCCCCCGCACTTTGGACAGGGCTCACTTGTCAGAGTCCCACCTTTTATCAGCAGGGATGCCGCGTCTTTAAGTCGCGTAGCGCTGTCATCGGAAGACATGACGTTGCAAACATCAGAGCCAAATTTCTTTTTTGTGTTTTCGGCACGAGACAAGAAGGCTTAATAATA
>DATBMW010000066.1:0-5069 GCA_036554645.1 Nitrososphaera sp. | reverse complement strand
GCGACACTAGTCGGAGACAGGCTTGAAATTCATTAGGCCTCCTGCTTCTACAATTCTTGCCACAAGTTCCGGAAAGGGCTTCATCGAGTACCGCTCGTTGCCTGCAGTCAAGTTCGTTATTGCATTTTGCCCAAGGTCAATTTCGAGCTCGTCGCCGTCAGAGATCTTTTTGAACGTGGCTTCGTCCACTTCTATAGGTAACAAATAGCCTCCATCAACCGCGTTCCTGTAGAATATTCTGGCAAAGGAAGGCGCCAGAATCGCCTTGATTCCAGTCTGCGAAAGCGCTATTGGCGCGTGCTCCCTGCTAGAGCCGCAGCCAAAGTTGGCACCCGTGACAAGAAAATCCCCCTGCGAAACCTTTTCTGGAAATTTCGGATCTATACCTTCCATCGCGTGTTTTGCCAGCTCTTTGTGGTCGTGGATCTTTAGGTAGGGCCCGGGGATTATAACATCGGTGTCGATGTTGTCCCTGTCGTATTTGTGCACCCTGCCCTTCAATATCTTGATCAATTTGCCACGTCCCTTGGATCGGTTATCTTGCCGGTTATGGCCGAAGCAGCCACAACCATAGGAGAGGCAAGATAGGTCTGGGACTCTACGTGACCCATCCTTCCAGGAAAGTTCCTGTTGGTGGTGCTGACGCAGACTTCGCCTTTGCCAAGCACCCCCATGTGGGCTCCGCAGCAGGCCCCGCAGGTTGGCGGCCCGACTACTGCCCCTGCCTCCATAAATATAGTGATCAGGCCTTCTCTGAGCGCCTTCATGTAGATCGACTGGGCAGCCGGCAATACTTCTGTCCTAATCTTCACGTGTTTTCCTTTGAGGACCTTTGCGGCCTCGCGGAGGTCTTCTAGTTTTGCGCCGGTGCATGAACCGATGTACGCCTTGTCCAGCTCTGTTCCCTGCAATTCTCGGGCGACGGCAATGTTTCCCGGCGAGAAGGGCTTTGCGACTGTAGGCTCTATCTTTTCAATTTCGTAGGTAAAGACTTCAGAATATTCCGCGTCTGAATCGCTATGAGCTGGCGAGTACGGAGCATCTGTCCTCTCGCGGAGATACGCGTATGTGGTCTCGTCTGGTTCTATTATTCCGTTCTTGGCTCCAGCCTCTGTCGTCATGTTGGTCAATGTGAGTCGTTCTTCCATGGTTAGCTGCTTTACTACGCTGCCTGCGAACTGCATGGTCCGATAGTTTGCACCATCTGTGCCAATGTCGCCGATTATCTGTAGAATGATGTCTTTGGCCATCAGGTAATCCGGCATGTTGCCCTCAATCCGAAACATCATTGTCTCCGGTACCTTGAACCAGATCTGCCCGTTCATCAGGACATACGCAATGTCGGTGTGGCCCAGCCCGGCTGCAAACGCACCCATCGCGCCAGTAGTATTGGTGTGCGAGTCCCCGCCGACATATACTTCGCCGGGGAGTACCATTGCCTCTTCGTGAGAGAGCGTGTGGCAGATGCCGTACTGGCCAAGCCCGTACTTGAAGTGCTTTTTGATGCCAAACTTTTTCGTGAAATTAGAAAGTGTGATGACATTTTCTGCCGAAACGCGGTCAGCCGCAGGAACGAAATGGTCTTCCGTGACCCAGACCCTGTCGGGGTCCCAGATGTGGTCCATATTCACGCCTTTCTTCTCCCATTCGCTAAAGACCTTGATGACTCCGGGTCCAGAGACATCGTGCATCATGACTCTATCCACCTTGCTGAATATGACGTCGCCGGGCGAAAGCCGATCCTTGCCTGAAGCCCTGGCGAGTATCTTCTCCGTAATTGTCATACCTGCCGTCAAAACAAGTTCACGTTTACGAGACGATCTGACCCCACGACGGATTAAAACCTTTGGACATGAGGAGAAAGAAAAAAAAAGAGCACGTTCCATCTTCACGCTGCTTGGCCATAGAAATCCTGCCGATCCGCGTTGCGGTACAGAAAGAAAAGTTCGATCTCTTTGCGAGCCTGAGCCAGTTCCAGTACCGGCCCGACGATGTTCTGGTTGTCTCCAGCAAGTTTGTCTCCATGAGCGAAGGCGCCATGGTAAGACTCGCCGATGTCACGCCCGGCTCAAAAGCAAAGGCGCTTGCCAGGAAATTTGACATGGACGCAGGAATAGCGGAGCTCGTTCTTCGGGAAGCGCAATATGTGGTCAAGGGTGTTCCCGGCTTTCTCTTGACGATAAGGGACGGCATGATAGCTCCCAATGCAGGCATTGACAGGTCGAACGTTCCCCAGGGCTATGCCATTCTCTATCCACGGCACCCTTTTGCAAGTGCAGAGAAGTTGAGACAGAAATTCAGACAAGAGCTCGGCCTGCGGCTTGGCATCGTCATCGCGGACAGCCGCCTCATGCCCACCCGAATAGGAACGACCGGAGTCGCTATAGCGTGCGCTGGCTTTGAGCCGGTCGAGGACTTGAGAGGAAAGCGCGATCTCTTTGGAAACGTCCTTCGCGTCACTCTCAAGGCAGTTGCAGACGGACTTGCCACCATGGGTGTTGCAGCAATGGGAGAGAGCAGCGAGTCCACCCCTGGTGCAGTCGTGAGAGGCGCGAGTGTCGTCTGGTCAGAGAAAAAGTTCTCGTGGAAGGACATGGCGGTTGGTCCTGCTGAAGACATTTACCTCAGTGGAGTAAAATCCATAGTCTGACTGTCGCTGCTTCTCCATCGCTACATAGAGTATTAATATGCCCGGAATTGATCAGGATACGATTCAGATGTCTGAATTCCTCACCAGCTACCCAAAGACATTCAGCATAGTCAGGGGACTGCAGGACTTTATCCATAAGGAGGAGATCGAGCTCGACCATCTTAGCCTGATGGTCAAGATAAAGAAAGACGAGATAATCAACGCGCTGGTTTCTGAGGGATTCAGGAAAGTAAAGCTGGAAAACAAAAAACCCCTGCAGATTGGCCACGGCTTTGCAAAGAGGCTGACAAAGCCCTGGGAAATGCACGTGAGGCTTCTTGAAATGCATCAGGGGCTTATCGCCATCCAGGCCGAAGTAGAGATCTCTCGAAAGTACATCCAGCACATCCGTTCGGTGAGGTCGCCTGTCATTTACGAGATAGAGTCCATCCTGAAAAAACACAGCATAGAGTACAAGATATGGAACGCCAAGGTGCGCAAGTACATCACCAGCATCATTGACAACCACCAGATCACCCTTAACGCGCCAAAGATGCCCGCGATACCCTGGAAACACATGGCAGGGTCAGCAGTTCTGCTTTCCATAGTCTACCTGCTAAAGTTCGTGCAAATCCTTTAGAAGACTTTATTTCTTGTATTCAGTTTCATCTTGCAGGTGTCGACTGCCACGTTCCGGTACTATGGCATCTCTCCCTGGGAAATCGAAATCCTCTATGACACGCTGAATAGATCATTTGAAGTAGAGGAAGTCCAGGTGCAGCCTGACGATCCCCAGTACGTGAGCATGATAGAGATCGCATTCCCCATGCCATATGACGATGGATTTTTCCGGACCTTTACAATGGACAGCTGGTCCAAGGTAAGGGGAGTGATAAAGGAGGTAAAGAGGAGGCGCGGGAAAAGAGGGCTGAAATCATTCATCAGATTTGAAGGGGCGGATGACATGCCTGCCGTGGTATTTCCGCTATTGAACAAGGGAGACCGGCAATTTGAAATGGGCATAGAAAAGCTAGAGTACCTGGTTGATATCGTGCCTGTACAGATAAAGTCAGCTCCTGCCGGAACTAGAGAAGTGTGGTTCTCATTTGACGAGGCCAGCTACAAATGGGGGCCTTCCGTTGCCAAAGGAGCTGACGACGTGAATTACATTTTCAGAAACGGTGAATGGAAGACTGGATAGTCACTTTAGCTGGTCGATTACAGGAGAATCGTGGACTGCCTTGCTGAGCTCCCTGTACTTCTTGTCCATGTAGGCAAGCGACTCGGCGAGCTTTTTTGACTTGCCGTACTTGAACCTGACAAGCTCGCGGTGGCGCCAGAAATGCTTGCCCTCCGAAATTGACACCGTAGTAAAATAGTCAGGTCCCTTTAGCCCGTCAGGCAGTTTGACGCTGTATGGCAGCAGGTACTCGACGCTGAACCATTCGTCGCCGTCAGGGTAGTCGTTGCCTGTAACAATGTCAAAATATAAATGCAATATATCCTCGGTGGTGAGCCCGTCTTCGGGGATGCTTGGATGTTTTACACTTGACTTGTGATACTCTATCTTTAGGAGCTCGGGCTCAAAGTAAGCCTTGATTATTGCGCGGCGCATGACTTCGTTTGCCTCCTTAAGGTTCAAAGATGCTATCTCAATGCACAGTGAATATTATATAATCTTTTGAAGGCTGGCTGAAATTCTGAAAAGGTAACGGCGGATATCGATCCTGTTATTGATTAATATATTGTAGCAGCTTTTGGGTATGACGGGCGGGGGTCGCCTAGCCTGGTAGGGCGTGGGATTGCTAATCCCATGTCCGAAAGGACACGTGGGTTCGAATCCCACTCCCCGCGCTGTACTCGGAGTCAAAAGAACAGGCAATATTGGCACCCTAAGCGCTGTGGAGAGGATTGTAGTGCGACTCTTGGCCGACAAAAGCTAAACTTAATTCCTGTTTCTAATCAACCTAGTGCACCCCGGAATGACTCTCTACGAGTACAGGCGCAAAAGGAACTTTGCAAAGACCCCAGAGCCCGGAACGCTCAAGGCGCATCTCAAGAAAGCCAAGTTGCAGAGATTCGTGGTGCAAAGACACGAAGCTACGAGACTGCACTATGATTTCCGGCTCGAAACAAAGAAGGGTTTGCTCAGGTCGTGGGCAGTGCCCAAAGGGCTGACGCTGGATCCAAAAGTAAAGAGGCTGGCAGTACTGACTGAAGATCATCCTGGCGATTATATCCACTTTGAAGGCAGGATACCGAAAGGAAACTATGGCGCAGGAACGGTAATCGTTTGGGACACTGGAGACTACACCATCAATGGCGACTTGGAAGAACAGTTCAAGGACGGGAACATCAAGATCGTCCTTCACGGCAAGAAACTAAGGGGATCCTTCCATCTTGTAAGGCTTAAGGATTCAGACAAGCAATGGCTCGTTAT
>DATBMW010000001.1:0-97712 GCA_036554645.1 Nitrososphaera sp. | reverse complement strand
GCAAAGCAATCCCTCGGTGACGGTAGCGAGATCTGTTGCGTCATGCTGACTCCACTCAATGGATACCTTGTCTACGCTGTTCATGGGATCGACGGCTCCAACGAGGTTGTAAAAGTTATCGTGGATGCTGGAAATGGAAAGGTACTAGAAAGTGGAAAAATCGGAATGGGAGGATTCGGAGGATGGAAGGGCCACGGTTACGGGGGAGAGAATTGGCGATAATCTCCACCCAGACCTTTTTCTCGGATCACGGGTTGACACAATGCGATTTATGTATGGACAATGCCGAAATTTTTCAAGCAGAGGGCGACTTTTGTCTCCGCTGCTGGCAGAAGGAGACTCACACCAATGTCTGAACTAGAGTTTCTGCGCGTGGCCGGAATATGGAAAATTCTTGGCAGGCGATGGACGATTGCAATTCTCGATAGCCTGAACGCAGCAGAGGAACGCCGGTTTATCGAGCTAAAAAATGCCCTCCGAATCAGCAGCACCATGCTATCGGAACGGCTGCTTGAGCTTGAGAAAGAGGGAGTAGTTGAGAAAAAAATCCATAGCTCGATGCCGCCAAAGGTCAAATACAGACTGACTGACGCGGCCAGAGAACTCCTAGTTATAATGAGGGATCTCGGCATATGGCGCGCCAGGTGGAATTCCGCAAGTCAGAATGACAAGCTGGCAACGATCCCACTGTCCTCTTAACTTAAATAAAGTACGGGGAGCATTGTAAATTATTCATAATGGCAGCTGTCAGGAAGGCAAGAGTACAGAGAATCACAAAGGAAACGTCGGTCACGGTAGATGTCAATCTGGACGGCTCTGGCAAGACCAAAGTGAGGACCGGTCTTTCGTTTATTGACCATCTCATTACTTCTATCGGCAAGCACGCCATGGTCGACATCACTCTCTTGGGCAAGTCAAATGATGGCATCGTCCACCACCTTGCTGAAGATGTTGCCATCGCCCTGGCACAGACGATAGACAAGGCACTGGGCGAGAGGGCGGGAGTGAGAAGGTTTGGCTACGCCCTGATCCCGATGGACGAGGCTGCCGCTTACGTCACCATTGACCTTGTAAAGAGACAATACCAGAACGTCCAGCTAAAGCTAACCCGGGACAGCATCGAAGGCGTGCCAAGAGAAGACCTCGAGCACTTTTGCCGCTCTCTAGTTCAAAACCTGAATGCATGCACGCACATGGTAGTACATTACGGGGACAACGACCACCACAAGGTGGAGGCAGCCCTGAAGGCCTTTGCTGTCGCGCTGCGTATGGCAGTCGAGAAGGATGGAAAGAGAAAGGGAATTCCAAGCACGAAAGGGGCCATGTGACCTGGCAAGAATAGCGATATTTGACTATGGCGCCGGCAACCTCTTTAGCCTAAAGTCGGCGTTGGAAAGAAACGGGGCCGAAAAAGTCGAGATCATCTACGACCTGAAAAACTTGGACAGGTTTGACGGACTTGTCCTTCCAGGCGTTGGCAACTTTGACCCTGCCATCAGATCAATTCAGAATAGCGCAGAACAACTAGGCAAGGCAATCGACGGCGGAATGCCGGTGATGGGGATCTGCCTTGGAATGGAGATGCTATTCAACCGGAGCGAAGAAGGCAAACTCGACGGCCTAAAGATACTGGACGGAGATGTCGTCATGCTGCCGATGAGCAAGGTCAAGATACCCCACATGGGATGGAATAACCTTCGAATTACCGGTGACAGCAGGCTGCTCAAGGGAGTGCGGGAAGGGTCGTGGGTGTATTTCGTGCATTCATATCGTGCCGCGCCAAAGAGCCGCAAGATAGTGGTAGCTACAACTGACTATGGCGTGAGCGTTCCTGCCGTCATAGAGAGGGACAACCTTATCGGAGTTCAATTCCACCCAGAAAAGTCCGGCGACACGGGCGCGGTGATGATAAAGAACTTCATCGCAATGTGCGACAACGGCAGAGATGCCCGATGAAGGTAATTGCAGCAGTTGACATCATGGGCGGCAACGTCGTCAGGCTGGTCAAAGGCGACCCCACAAACAAGATTGTGTATGGGAGCGACCCGGTGGAGACTGCGAAAAAATGGGAATCAGCAGGTGCGGACATGCTGCACGTCGTTGACCTTGATGCAACGCTTTCGACTGGCAGCAACTCTGAATCAGTCGCAAGGATAGCAGAAGCAATCAGGATCCCCGTGCAGATTGCGGGAGGGATCCGGTCCCAAGAAGCAGCGCAGTCTATGCTGGCCAAAGCCTCGAGGGTGGTTCTCGGGACGATGGCGCACAGCGATCACGATGCGGTGAAGAGGCTTGCGAAACAGTATCCGGGCAAGATAGTGATTGCGATCGACCAATTGAACGGCAATGTTATGGTAAAGGGATGGAAAGAGTCTTCAGGGGTAAAGGTGGCAGATGCGATTTCGCAGTTCAGGGCGATGGGAATCGATGAATTTCTGCTTACCAGCATAGAGCGCGACGGCACGCTCCAGGGGCCCGATGTGGAGACACTGGCTAATGCTGTAAAGTCCGGGGCAATGGTAATCGCTAGCGGGGGGATATCTAGCATTGAGGACATCATCAGGGTCAAGAGCGCGGGGTGCAGTTCTGTTGTTCTCGGCAAGGCGCTGTACGACGGCAAAGTAAGCATTGAGCGGGCCAAGGCTGTTGCATAATGCTCGCAAAAAGGATAATCCCCTGTCTCGATGTGGATGACGGCAGAGTTGTCAAGGGAGTACATTTTTCCGAGGTAAAAGATGCTGGGGACCCTGTCGAGCTGGCCGAGCGATACAGCGATCAGGGCGCGGACGAATTGGTGTTCCTCGACATCACGGCTTCAGAGCAGGGCAGAGATACGATGAGGAGCGTGGTGCGAAAGGTCGCAGAAGTGATCGACATACCTTTCACGGTCGGCGGCGGTATAAAAAAGCTTGAAGACGCTCGCGGTATCCTTCTGAGCGGAGCGGACAAAGTTTCTATCAACACCGCTGCGGTCAAGAACCCTGAGCTGATAACGCAGCTGATGTCGATATTTGGCAAGCAGTGCGTCGTTGTCGCGATCGACGCAAAAAGAAACCATAATGCGGGCCCGGGCAAGACGGTCTTTACTGGAAAGGACGGAAGAAAATTCTGGTTTGAAGTGAGAATTTACGGAGGAAAGGAGGGCACTGGCATCGACACGGTAAAGTGGGCAAGAGAGGTAGAGTCCCGGGGTGCCGGCGAGATCCTGTTGACAAGCATCGATGCCGACGGTACGGAGAACGGTTACGACATCGAGCTTACAAAAGCCATCTGCAGATCGACGCGGATCCCAGTCATCGCTTCTGGAGGCTGCGGAATCCCGCGTCACATGCTCGAGGTGTTCAAGAAGGCAGACGTTGACGCCGCGCTTGCTGCATCGATATTCCACTACGACAAATCGACAGTAGACAAAGTAAAGAAATACCTGAAGAAAAGCGGCGTTAGGATCAGGTTATAATTATCCCGCCTTCAACTTTATTCAGGAATGCATCTTGGGAGCCCAATTCCATTTGAAACACATCTTGAAAGGCTGAATGACCCGCTAAAGGCAGTAATGATCGACCTCCGGAGGTTCGTTCTGGCGCTTGGCAGCAATGTCATAGAAGAGGTAAGGCCTCATAGAGTGGTTTACTCCAAGACCATTAACTTTAGGATCTTTCTTGATATGATGCCCGCGGGCGATTCGCTTGTCTTGTCAATAAAATCCGGCAAAAGCGCCCCGCCGCTAACTGTGACTATTACAAATGCCCAGGACGCGGAGGAGACAAGGAGTCGGATAGCCGAGGCGTATCAAAGGATTCAATGAGAGATCCGAAAGTCAGAAAATTCGCCACTGTAAAGTTCAAAGTTAACGTCTACGGTTTGAACCCGGGCATTTGGCGGACCGGCGCGGCACCATTCTATTGTTCTGTCGATGCTTTCTTTGTCGCCTTCAAAGACTGCTTCGACGCGGCCATCTGCAAGGTTGCGAACCCATCCCGTCAATCCATTTCTTAACGCAACTTCTCTTGTGGTCTGCCGATAATAGACCCCCTGAACCTTGCCGCTGACAAGTATGTGAGCGCGGACGTTCTTGCTAGACACGACCGATCTATTCCAAAAGCGTTCGCGGGAGCCGCGAGCTAGGCTATGTTTCCGCCTTCTTCCACGAACAGCTTTTCGTACGTCGTCCCTTTTCTGACGAGCCTGAACTTGCCGTCGCTGTCCTTCATCACAATAGGAGGCTTTGTCTGGCAGTGGAAGGGCATGTTAAAGACCACAGAGTACGCGCCGACATTGTAGAAGGAGACGTATCTGCCCACCTCCGATCCATTAAGGTCGGAAACCTTTGAAAGCGGGAACACGTCGTACGTGTCGCATAGCCTTCCTGCAAGGTGCGTATTCTTTGCAGTCGCAATAGCTGTGGTGTTGTCTTTGCTATCAACCACTGGCACAACCTCCTGCGGATACTCTTGCTTGAGAAGCGCCGCGTCGAGGAGTATGTGGTATCCTGCATCGACAATTACGATCTTGTGCTCGTTGTACTCCTTTGTGTTCACTATCCGTGAGACCAGAATCGAGGACTCAGCGACGAGGAAGCGCCCGCTCTCGATCATGAGAGTAAAGGTTCCATGAGTCTCTGCGAGCTGGTTGAGCTTGCTTACGTGGTTTTCAGCCATCTGGGCAGGCGTTGGGACGGGGTCGTTGTAGAACACAGGTGTTCCGCCGCCGATGTCAAATGTGTTAACGTGGAACGATGGATGCTCTTTTTTCATCTTGGTCATGAACGCGTCCATCTTGTCCAGCGCGTGCGTATAGCATGAAAAGTCTGTTATCTGCGATCCCAGGTGGAAATGGAAGCCTTCGAACTTTAGCAGTTCGTTGCCCATCAGGTGCTTTACCATCTTTGCAGCACTATCGATCGTGCCCCCGTTGAATGGGACTCCAAACTTGCCATTTCGGTATGATGCGCGCACTTCTGCCTTTACCCCTACCTCTGGATTGACCCGTATCATGGTCAGCGGCTTTGATCCGATCTTGCCGGCAGCCTTGGCCAGGTTCATCATGCCATTAAAAGAGCTGACGACGATCCTTCTTACTCCACTCTGGAGTACCTCGAGATATTCTTCAGGCTCCTCAGTAACGCTCGTGTAAATGATATTTTCGGGATCTGCCTTGCATTGCTTGATAAAGTGCAGCTCGCCCAGCGATGTCAGGTCGAACGTTACTCCATCTTTCATGAAGGACTTTATCACCGCTGGCGTAAAGTTTGCCTTGATAGAATAGGCAACTTTGACCGGGCCCTTGAACTTGGCATAGGCTTTGTGAAGTTCTTTTGCCTTTGCATGCAGCGTGTCTTCGTCTACAAGGTAGAGCGGCGTACCGTACTGTGCTACTAGTTTGCTTATGTCAAGCGGTGAAACAAATCGGTTTAGTGCGGCTGCTGATTTTTGTACAAGTTGGACTTGTGAATTTTCCACCAATTCTTTTAAGTAGCTTTATCATAAAACATATAACTTAAAAACATTGCCCCCGGCTATCTCAACGCCGAGATGTATGTATCGGAATTTTCATACACAGAGTCGCGCGAAAAAATTCGCCAGTGGGAATCAAGAAAAAGGAAAAGTGTTGGCCGGAATGCTACCTGTAGTACGGGACAGTGAGCTTTTCTCCCGGCTTGCCTTCTCTTTGCGTCTTGATCTTTTTGACCGCTTCTTCAAAGTGGCGCATCATCACGTGCGCTTCCGCGGCGTGCTTTGCAGCTTCTTCGGGGGTCGGGAACTTTGCAAGATATTCGTGCAGCACAAGTGATACCGCAGTGTTTGCAACTGCGCTCGTGTCTGCGCCGCTGAACGCTTCTGTGAGCTCGGCCACTTTGGCAAAGTCAACGTCGGTGCCCATCGGCTTGCCCTTTGCGTGAATCTCCAGTATTCTCTGTCTTGCCGCCTTGTCTGGCATCGGGACAAATACTATTTTGTCGAACCTGCCGGGGCGCAAGAGCGCAGGGTCTATCATGTCTGCCCTGTTTGTCGCGGCAATCACCACTACTCCAGAAAGAGCCTGGATGCCATCGAGCTCTGTCAGTAACTGGGACACCACGCGCTCGGTAACCATGCTGTCGCCTCCCATGCCCCTTGTAGGCGCAATAGAGTCGATCTCGTCAAAGAACACGACGCAGGGCGCTGCCTGTCTTGCCCTTCTGAAAATTTCTCTTATGCCACGCTCGGACTCGCCCACCCACTTGCTCAAAAGCTCGGGACCCCTAACGCTGATAAAGTTGGCTTCCGACTCTGTAGCTACTGCCTTTGCCAGCAGGGTTTTGCCAGTTCCTGATGGGCCGTGCATCAGCAGGCCCTTTGGCATGGTGTGTCCAAGTTTGGTATACAGGTCAGGGTATCTGAGTGGCCATTCCACTGCCTCCTGCAATTCGCGCTTTACCTCCTCCAGACCGCCAATTGCTGACCATGGGATATCCGGCGATTCCAGGTAGACCTCTCTCATGGCAGACGGCATTACCTCCTTTACGGCATTTTCGAAATCGCTCATGGTCACGATCAGCTTGTTCAGCACTTCTGGCGAAAGTTTTTCGTCTTCCAGGTTGAGCTCTGGAAGCACCCTTCTCAGGCATTTCATTGCCGCCTCTTTGCACAGGTACTCTAGGTCGGCGCCGACAAAGCCGTGAGTCACGGCCGCTATCTTGTCCTGATCTACATCGGTGTCAAGAGGCATGTTGCGGGTGTGAATCTGCAATATCTCTAGCCTTCCGCGCTTGTCGGGAACTTTTATCTCGATTTCCCTGTCGAACCTGCCCGGCCTTCTGAGCGCCGGATCTATGGCGTTTGGCCTGTTTGTCGCTGCGATAACGATTACTTTGCCTCTGGCCTCCAGCCCGTCCATCAGAGACAGCAGCTGGGAGACGACTCGCCTTTCCACTTCGCCTGTTACTTCTTCCCTCTTGGGCGCAATAGAATCGATCTCGTCGATGAATATTATCGATGGAGCTTTTTCTTTTGCTTCTTTGAATATCTCTCGAAGGCGCGCCTCTGACTCACCGTAGAACTTGCTCATTATCTCCGGACCTGAAATCGAGATAAAGTGCGCGTTGCTTTCGTTCGCTACCGCCTTTGCAAGCAGCGTCTTGCCTGTTCCTGGCGGGCCGTAGAGCAGCACACCTTTTGGAGCCTCTATCCCCAGCTTTTCAAATATTTCCGGGTGTCTCAGCGGGAGCTCGATCATTTCGCGGACTTTTTGGATCTCCTCCTTTAATCCGCCAATGTCTTCGTACGAGACCTGCGGCACCCCTCTGAGGGTTTCGCCTTTCTCTGCAATGTGGAATATCGTCTTTTGAGTCACAAGGACGGCATCAGCAGCGGGAGTTACGCCTATAACCTGGAAAGTGAGTCTGCCTCCAAAGTACGGAACCATAACGTTGTCGCCCTTGATGAGTGGCACGCTTTCAAGCGCGTCTGCAAGATAGCGTTCGTCTATCGGCGGTATGGCTTCTAGCGGTGCGACAATTACCTTCTCGGCCGGGACTGCTTTTATCTTTTTGACAATAACAGTGTCACCTATTGCAATGCCGGCGTTGTTTCTCACAAGGCCGTCCACTCTGATGATGCCTTTGCCTTCGTCTGAAGGGTAAAGTGGTAAACATTTGGCAACCGTTCTACGCTTGCCTCTAATTTCGATAACGTCTCCCGTAGACGCACCCAACGAGTCCATCGAGTCATAGTCTATCCTGGCTACTCCCCGACCGACGTCTCTCGTGTACGCCTCAAGTACCTTTAGGGATAAGGTATTTTGGCTCACATTTCCACCTTGAGCCTACTGGTGTTTATACCTTTATTATCTTTCGCCCGTTTTGTATAATGACAATTGCTCAGTATTGGATTCTATTTGTCTAAAATTTCCATCTTTAAGTGCCGCAAACAGTTATAACTTGCCCAGCGATTCTTTCTGTCGGATTGCTGAACAGAGAAGAAAAACGGTCTGTCTTGCCAGGCGATCAGATCGCGTCCATCGAAGAATTTGAAGGCGGCAAGAACACCTACCTTGCTCCGGACGGGACCATCCGATCGGCAGCAATTGGCAACAAGGTTTACGATCTGAAAAGGAGAATAGTAAAGATAGACCAGAGGAATTCCCCAATGATTCCCAAAGTAGGCGACATCGTGGTCGGAAGCGTCGACATGCTCTTTTCAAGCATGGTTTCGATAAAGATGCTCTACCTGAATGACAAAAAGTTTGGCGCGGGGTACTCGGCTATTGCTTCTGCCAGAGTCGGTGCGCGTGACAGGGACAGAAGAGGCGACAGGCGCGCGGTTTTCAGGACTGGAGATATCGTCAGGGGAAGGATAATCAGCCTCCTCAATTCCAATGTACACCTGACGCTTGCCGAAAAGGAATTTGGCGTACTCTATGCTCTGTGTTTCAATTGTGGCGGCGACACGGTCAGGACGAATGAAAATACCATCAAATGCATCGAATGCGGCGCCTTTGAAGATCGCAAGCTGACGCACGATTATGGAAAAGAGACATTCAGGCTCGTACACAAAGCGAGCAGCTAGCAATGCCGTCAAGGGTGGCCTTTCAGGGAGAGCGCGGCGCCTATGGCGAAATGGCCGCCATCCAGTATTTTTCAGACCCTGCCCTCCTTCCGCTAAAGTCGTTCCAGGACGTCTTTGACGCGGCCGAGCGGGGCAGCGCGGACTATGCGGTCCTTCCAGTTGAAAACTCTATCGAGGGCAGTGTCAACGAGATCTATGACCTGCTGCTGCAGACGAAAAAACTGCAAGTTGTTGGAGAGGTTTACCAGAGAGTCAGGCATTGCCTTGTCGCAAACAAGGGCGCAAAAAAGAATTCAATAAGGTTCGCCCATTCACACCCGCAGGCGCTTGCACAGTGCAGGGGCTACCTGCACAGGCATGGCATCGAGCCCGTGCCGGCTTATGACACTGCGGGCGCGGCAAAGCTGGTAAAAGAAAACAAGAAACTGGATGCAGCCGCCATAGCGAGCAGGAGGGCCGCCGAGCTTTATGGGATGGCTGTACTTGACGAAGGGATTGAAGACAAAAAGAACAACTATACCAGATTTCTTGTACTGTCTAGAAAGCGAAAAACAGAGTCCCTGTCGCGGGGCCGGAATTACAAAACTTCGATAATATTTTCAGTCAAGCACGTGCCCGGCTCGCTGTTTGGCATAATCGGCGAGTTTGCGGTCCGCAGGATAAACCTCACAAAGATAGAGTCGAGGCCCACAAAAGAGACTCCCTGGGAATACAACTTTTATGTTGACTTTGAAGGTCATGTGGACAACAGCACGGTGGAGCAAGCTCTTGCGGCTATCAGACACAAGACCCTCTACATCAAAGTTCTCGGTTCGTACAAGAAAGCCAAGTTCCGCTAGCGCCTGCGGAAACGAAGGCCTAGCCCGATCAATACTATCCCCGTCACTGCGAGCATCAATGCGCCACTGAGTCCGAGGGGGCTTGCCTTTGTCTGCGCGTGGCCAGAAATCGATACATCGGAATTTCCGGTGTTCCTGACTGTTATCGTGTACTCTCCTTCTTTCTGTGCGGTCAGATCGTAGCTAAAAGTGGAATTTCCCTGATTAGTCGCAATGACGATTCCTTCAGGATCCTTTATCTCGACTTCGTAAGATGCGCCACTTACGGTGATGCTGGCAGTATTCCCCTCGTTCATGATCGGGGTAATCGGATCGACCGCGCCGGGAGCCAGAGTGTTGTCGAGGCGTACATCTACAGGGACGTTGGTGTAGATGCTGGCAGCAATCCCAATCACGACAAATGCCGCGCCAGCTGCCATCGCTGCGTAGAATACCTTGCCTGCCAATGCATATCTCTCTGAGGAGGGTTATAAAAAGAAAAACTTAGACGAACAGCTCATCTCGGATACGAAGATAAAGAGCTTTCAACAGTCCAATATTACTATCTTTTATGAAAAAGAGTAACGGGGGCCTCCATCGTGGCAGGAGCGGCAGCACCAGGGCGCTTTTCATTGCAGCCATGATAAGCGCCTCACTTGCGCTGGGTGCCACCGTGGCCGGAGTTTCTTCCGTCAAGCCCTATGACCCAGAGGCTCCCCCGCCTCCCGCGTGCCCAATGGGATACCACTTTGAAGATGGACAATGCGTTCTGATAACGCCACCGGAAGACTGCCAGCCGGGCTTCCATCTCGAGGGAGAGATCTGCCAGCCAGATGCACCACCAAGCTGCCCTGACGGCTATCTTTATTCAGAAGGCCAGTGTGTTCCACAGCAGCCACCCGAGCCAGAGCCACAACCTGAACCAGAGCCCGAGCCTGAACCCCTTCCGGCCGAGATACCCTTTGGCGATCTGCACGGGGTCAACTACTTCGACCTTGTCCTCAACCGCAAGGAAGACAGGCCCAAGTTGCCGATCCAAAGGGACATGGTGGACAAATTTGTCCCAATAGCAAAGGAGGCTGGCTTTAACGTCTTCCGTATCCCCGTCAACTGGGAGTCGTACGTGGGCAACGAGGCGGCATTTCTGGGCCAGCTGGTCTACCTCGTAGAGACCGCAAACTCGCATGACATTTACGTCTGGATCGACTTTCACCAGTACTATGCAACTTCAAACTGGGGCAACAGGATTGCAAAGGGGAGCGGATTTCCGGACTTTGTCGTATCCTGTTACACCCCCAGGACCGACTATGAGCATGATCCTGAAGTGCGCGCGTTCTGGCACGACTATTATACCAACAATGTGCGCGACAGCAGCAACTCCTGCAAGAATACGCTTGACGTCTGGACGCTGCATGCAAGGTTCATGAAGACCATGATCGATAAAGTCGATCACTATCCAAACGTGATAGGTTACGAGATACTTAACGAACCCCACGTCTGGAAGGATGCAGACTACGATAACCTGGGTGAGATGCACACACAGATAGCGAAGAAGCTGAGGCAGTGGACAGACAAGGTGATTATTTTTACCCGAGAGACAGCCCACGGCAGGACCTCTGACGGCAGCGATTACACCAGAAAGACGGCGCTTGAATACAAGATTCTGCCAAAGGATCCTGCGAAAAACGTGATGTACATTCCCCACCTGTACAATCTGGGCGAGATCGAACTTCACGTAGAAAGATGGAAGGAGGTCCAGCAGAGGTGGAAAGACATGGGATATGACGTAAAGATCGGAGTGGGAGAGTGGTCGCCACAGCCCCCGCAGTTGCCCACCGACTTTTCAGTGACCCAGCCCAACATGGATGCGTTCGTCGAAGTGTGGGCCCGCGAAGGATGGATGCACACCTACTGGGCTTTCGGCGGTTTTAATTTCGGTGAAGGCAACGTCCTGGTAAAGGAAGGCGGATATCTTACTCGCTCAGGCGAGTACTATGAAGAATCGATAAAGACGTTCTACGAATAAAGCCAGGAACAGAATTGCTGAAACAACAGTACCGGCAATTCGTGCCCTAGCTCTGATTACATTACATCGACATCGTGCGGCTGGCTTTCAATGAATCCCGCTGACGTCATTTTTACAAACTCGGCGTTTTTCTGCATCTCCGGGATTGTCTTGGCGCCGCAATAGCTCAAACCGGAACGCAGCCCGCCTGCGAGCTGGCGCACAATTTCTACGACGCTTCCCTTGTAGGGTACCATTGCCTCGACCCCCTCTGGCACATAGTCGTTCAGGTCGTCCGAGTCGGCCACCTCGGGTCCCTCCTCGCGATATTTGCGGCCAAGCGACGCGTAGAATGATGCCATACCGCGATACATCTTGAACTTTTTGCCGTTCTTGACCAAAGTCTTGCCCGGACTCTCGTCAGTGCCTCCGAACAGGCTTCCTATCATTACGGCCGACGCGCCAGCTGCCAGAGCCTTTGTCATGTCGCCGGAATTCCTGACGCCGCCATCTGAAATCACCGGGACGCCGTGGTCTCGCGCGACCTTGACGCTGTCCAGCACAGCGGTCAACTGGGGCACGCCTGAGCCTGTGACAACTCGGGTGATGCATATCGAGCCAGAGCCAACGCCGACCTTGACGGCGTCCACCCCGGCCTTGATGAGGTCGCGGGCGCCCTCCCCGGTCGCAACGTTTCCTGCCACCAGCTCGCAGCTCGGAAATGCCTTTTTGATCATGTGGACGGTATTGATAGCGTTGTCGCTGTGTCCATGCGCGATGTCCACAACAAGGACGTCGGCACCGGCCTCAAGAAGCGCCTCGGTGCGCTCAAGGTAGTCGCCCTTTACGCCCACCGCCGCGCCGGCGAGCAGCCTCCCCTTCTTGTCTTTTGAGGCATGCGGGTATTCATCCATCTTTAGTATGTCCTTGCTTGTAATAAGCCCGACGATTCGTTTCTTTTCGTCCACCACCGGCAACTTTTCTATTCGCTGCTTGTGCAGGATCTCTTTTGCCTGCTCTATGGTGGTGCCGGCCTTGGCTGTTATCACTTCCTTGGTCATCAGTTCGGAGACTTTGCGTTTGCTGTTCTTTTCAAATGTGATATCGCGCCTTGTAATGATCCCGGCGAGCTTTCCCGCATCTTCAACAAGCAGGCCAGATACACCATATTCTTCCATGACGTTCCTGGCATCTTGCACCGTACTGTCAGGCTTTACCGTGTACGGCTGCTCGATGATGACAGATTCCGACCGCTTGACTTTTAGAATCTCGTCTACCTGGTCCTCTATGGTAAGGAACCGGTGGATAATCCCGATACCGCCCTCCCTGGCAAGCGCGATGGCCATTCCAGACTCGGTGACGGTGTCCATGTTGGCGCTAATGATCGGGATGTTCAGGGTAATGTTGCGCGAAAGCCTTGTGCGCAGATCTGTCTGTGATCTGGAAACTATGGGCGATCTTTTAGGGACAAGAAGCACATCGTCAAATGTCAGACCTTCCCTGATGTCCAACTATTCCCTTGATGTCTAGTCGGGCTGAAGCATTATAAGCGTTTGCTACTCTGGCGCGAAACGAGTTGCAGAGTGGTAAGGGCCTGGACCGTCTCACGTACACTGTGTGTCCTTATGATGCTTGCGCCATTCAGTACGGCTACCGCTTCACAGATAACAGAGGGCACCAGGCGGTCTCTGGCTGCTGGAAGGCTAAGCATGTGTCCTATGAAAGATTTTCTTGCTGCAGAGATGCAAACCGGCCTGCCAAGAGCCACGAGCTTTTTCATGTCCAGCAGAACTTCGATATCCCGGACGTACCACGGCACGTCGGTCATTTTTGTGAAAAAAGGGTTCTTGCCCTCGCTTCTAAAAAAACCAATGGACGGATCTACTATCATCCTAGAGCCCTTGATGCCCGACTTTTTTGCAAGTGCAATGCTTTCTTTCAGAGCCTTTATCGTCCCAGATATCCTCCCGCTCGCCGGGACAGCGCTATAAGCACCGATGATAACTGGAACCTGCGCGTCTGATACCAGCTCGGCCATCTTTGAATCATATTTCAGTCCTGTTACATCATTGACGGCATCGGCACCGGCGGCTATTCCTTCAGCCGCCGCCTCAGCGCGTGGTGTGTCGACAGAGACAGGCAGGTCGCACGCTTGCTTCACGACACGCACCGCCATTCTCAGTCGCTTCTTTTCTTCTTCAACAGAGATGATGGTGTCGAGATAGGGAGCGGTGGACATTGCGCCTACGTCGATTATCTTGGCGCCATCGTGCTGCATCTGAGCTGCGGCGCTGGCAATATCCTCTTCGCTTGTCCTGACTGAATCCTTGTAGAATGATTCTGGACTGACGTTAATGACTCCCATTACTTTTGCAAGAGAGTCGCCTCCAACCTGGATTCTGCCAATAATCGTCAACGATCTGTACTCGAGGGCTGGCCTATACTGATATACCTTGTTGTCCCTTTGGAATCCAGGACAGCTGCCAGCCGCTTTGACAACATTTGCAATCTAGATTGAAGCTACAGAAGCCTTTAAAGAAATGGTTTTCCGCTTTCCGTAGCTTGTACGGAATAAAGAAGAAATCTGGCAGAACTTTTGCGATATCGATTCTCGGCGCCGCAATACTCATGATGACATTCTCGACTACTTTGAACGGTGTCCACGATAGCAACCTTTTGTTCTCTCCGGCTATGGCGCAGGCGAATCCATGCGCAAATCCCACCAAGACAGGCACGGAAGGAAACGACGTGCTCGTTGGAACAAACGGAGTCGACGTAATTGACGGCAAGGGTGGAAACGACATCATTAGCACGATGGCCGGCAACGACATCATTTGCGGCGGCCCCGGCAACGACTACATCAATGGCGGCTCGGGGATGAACAAGATCTACGGCGATTCAGGCGACGACTGGCTCATCGCAGTAAACGATGATGATACGTTCTACGGGGGAGATGGCAACGACACCGTGAACGGGCTCGGAGGAGATGACACCATGTACGGAGAGGGTGGAAACGATTACCTGTATGGCAACGCGGGAAATGACGTGATACGCGGCGGGACTGGAGACGATCAGGTATACGGAGTGGAAGATTCTGACACGCTTTACGGTGACGCTGGAAGAGACTGGATATCAGGGGATCATGACGGAGACATGAAGAACGGTGCAAGTGATCGACTCTATGGCGGAGATGACAGGGACTGGCTCTCAGGCGGACCTTACAACGATGAGCTCGAAGGCAACGCGGGAAATGATCATCTTTTTGGGGATGAAGGCGATGACATTCTTGTCGATACTGGCACAACAGGCGGTACAGAGGATTTTCTTGACGGTGGCCGCGATAACGACAGGATTACGGATACCATAGGACACAACTTCTTTTTTGACGAAATGGGAGGCAACGACAGGATTACCGCGGGAAGCGGCGACGATCTGATACTTGATGGCATTGGAACGAACACGATAAACCCGGGCAGTGGCAGGAATGTGATCAACATCCCGGCCTGTCCATCAAGCCCGACTCACAAAGGGACTTCAGGCAACGACGTCATAACGGGAACCGCGGGCAACGACATCATTGACGCACGCGGAGGAGACGACAAGATCAATGGAAATGGTGGAGTTGACATAATATGTGCAGGCTCAGGAAATGACAGCGTCACGATAAGTGCCTCAAGCCCCAGGAGTTTTGTGTTCGGCCAGGACGGAAATGATATCGTCAAGGGAGGCAACGGCGACGACTATGTTGACGGCGGTGTCGGCCTGGACAAGCTGTATGGCGGCGGAGGCACGGACCATCTTATGGGCTCCGCCGATGACGATGATCTATTTGGAGATGCAGGACACGATCACCTTGAGGGCGGCATGCATGAAGATTACCTTGAGGGTGGGAACGACGATGACTGGGTATTTGGCGGGAGGGAAGCAGATGAGCTTCATGGCAATGATGGAAACGATGTAAAGCTGTCCGGAGGCCTGGGAAATGACGTTGTCTATGGAGAGGCTGGCAACGACTGGGTCACGGGTGACACAAATGACGATGTGCTTTACGGGGATAGCGGAGATGACAGGCTCTCGGGGTTCAAGGGCAACGACAAGCTATTCGGAGGATCCGGGCTCGACGTTATCATCGCGGGACACGGAGTCGACAAGCTCGACGGCGGGACAGAGAATGATGTGTTGATAGGAGATGAGGAAAACGACAGTCTCTATGGCGGGATTGGGAACGATACGCTGCTCGCGGGCTATGGCGTAGATGTGGTTGACAGCAGAGATGGTGTAAAGAACAACGACTTTATCCACGGAGGCATCGGCGGCGGAGACACATGCCACAGCGATCCTGACCCAGCACACGAATGCTAGGCGCCGGCCTCCTTTTTTTTGCATCCCATGCAGGACTTTTTGTTGTGATCTCGTGCAAAGCTTTAATCCTTTAGGCGGCAAGTACGTGCGGATGAGCGGCGCGTTCTCGCAGTTTGAAGGTCAAAAGTACCTGAACATCGAGACTTACAGGAAAAATGGCGAGCCAGTACGAACGCCCGTCTGGTTCGTAGAGCGCGACGGAATTCTGTATGTGCGGACTTCGGAAGACACGGGCAAGTACAAGAGAATAAGAAACAATCCCCGCGTGCAGGTAGCACCATGCAATAGCCGTGGCAGGCTTAAAGGCGCATGGGTCAAGGCAGAGGCAAAGATTGTGGACAAGGTTGATTCAGACAAAGTGTTCAGCCTACTTGCAAAAAAGTACGGCATGATGTTCAGGATGATGCGTACATTTCTTCGCGGAAGGGACTATGTCGTCCTGGAAATACGTCCTGCTGCAGAATAGAGAGTGAAAGAGGCCTTACTTGCCCAAAAGCGGTTTTCAGGCCAAAAGTACGTTTGGGGGATACGCTGGTTTTCTGGTCTGGGCCAGATAATGTCCAGATACAGTCCGCTGAAATAAGTTGAGCTACACTCGTGTCAGTAGCGCGCATGCGGCTGCATGATGAATGAACATTATTGGTTATAGTGCAGGATTAATAGGCAACAACATTCAAGCGTTGCCGGCGTGCGATAATGAACAATGAATTGGATGTCCTGCAGGTCATGCGGAGGCTTGCTTGCCCCTTCACTCCATTGCCCCGTATGCAGCGAGTCGGTATCGTGGGTCTGCAGCAAGTGCGAGAGAATGCAAGACATCACCCACAAGCACAACTAGCTGACTAGACTCGCCTTGACTTTTTCCGGATCTCTGTCCTGGGATCCTTTTCAGGATAAGGTTCAGGCCTCGGCTCCTCACCCAGCTGGCCACCTGTTGCATCATTTAATGCCTGGTCCCTCTTTAGCGGGTTCCTGCGTTCGGTGCTCATGCCAATAATTCGCGTGCGTGGCTAATATTGCTTTGTCATGAAAACTCAATAAATAATACCCCATACAACAAGATGCATGGATTTTGCCAGACTTTGTGACAATGTGTTTGCCCTGAATGACAACATCAGGTACGCCGGCGTGCTGGACGACGCGGGAGTACTCGCTGCAGGCGGGATGCGCGAGGGAATGAACTCGATAGTAAGCGAGACTGATGAGGAGCTGTTCCTTACGCAGACCGCCCTTCGAAAATCAATGCGGGAGCGCTTTGACGTTTCGATGGGAAGGGCAAGATTTGCCTATGTCGAGCGCGAGAAAATATCGATACTGACCTTCTACATGGACGAAAGGATCCTGCTGGTAACCCTCGAGCCCAACGTCGACTCGCATACAGCAATGGACATCGCAGACGACACGCTTGAAATGATAAATGGCAAGAGCTAGCTGCACCTTAGAAGCATTTTTCCCATGTGCTTGCCGGCCTCCATTCTTTCATGCGCCAGACCGGCCTCTTTGAGTGGAAGGACAGAGCCAATGACGGGCCTGATCTTTTTCTTTCCCATGAACCGGATCAGGCCCTGGAGCTGCCCCTTTGTTCCAAGGAGAGCACCCGTCATCACTATCTGTTTTGTGTAAAACGACCTCACCGGAACAATAGCGTCGTTGCCAGAGGTCATGCCGCATACTGCCATCCTACCGCCCTGTCTCAGCGACGCTATGCTCGTCTGCCAGGTCGCCGCGCCGACATGGTCTATTACGATATCAACTCCGGTTCCATTCGTAATTTCTTTTGCTCTTTCTCCGGGGTTCTCGGTTGATCTGTCCAGTATGTGGTCTGCCCCGACTTTTTCTGCAAAAGCGCGCTTTTCACCGCTAGAGACGGTGGTGATAACCGTGGCGCCCAGGGCCTTGGCGATCTGTATGGTCGCCATCCCTACCCCGCTCGATGCGCCATATGCCAGTACAGTCCTGCCCCTTGCCGCGCCGTTTGTCTTGAGCATGTTCCATGCAACGAGGTAGGAGACTGCAAGGGTGGCTGCCACCTCGTCTTTGATCGACCCCGGAATCCGGACGATGTTTTGCGCCGGAACAGCAACCCGCTCTGCATACCCGCCATCATGATCGCTCGTGCCGCCAATTATTGCGAACTGGCTGCAGAGGTTTTCTCTTCCAGCCCTGCAATGAGCGCACCTGCCGCAAGAGATACCCGGATACACCATTACTCGGTCGCCGGCGTGAAAACCGTGGGATTTCGAGCTGACAGTGCCTACGATGTCGCACCCGCAGATATGCGGCAGCCTGATCTTCCTGCCAGCGATCCCTTGTCTTGTCCAGATGTCAAGGTGGTTTACCCCGCAGTACTTTACATCAATGGTAACGCTGTTTCTGGCACTAACAGGATCCGGAAAGTCTTCTCTGTATTGCAGCACGTTAGTCGGCCCGTGAGCAAAGAATGGAACGGCCCTCATCTTGTGATCAGGTTGTGCATTGCCTTCAGGTCATCTTTGAAAATCATGAGTTCCGGACTTACTGCAATCTCTATTGGATCCTTTAGCGAGAGAGGCTTGCCGTCCTTGACAGTCTCTCTCTTTTTGTTCCACACCTGGGAGTTGAAATCGGTAATTAGCCTTGTGTATTTCAAAAGCTCTGGATCCGGGTTTTCATTGCTGATCATGCGCTGCAGGTGAATGCTCTTGTCTGAATAGATTTTTGTCCAGAGCTCCTCTGCGATGAACGGAGTAACCGGGGCAATAAGGAGCAGGACTGTCGATAAACACCTGTGCAGCGTGTAAAGAGCGGATCTCCTGCCCGCTTCGTTGTCAGTTGCGTACGCCCTTCCCTTGACCATTTCCATATAATGCGCCGCAAAAATGTTCCATGTAAATTCCCTGATGGCGTTTGCAGGTATGAAAAAGTTGAATTCGTCATAGCCCTTTTTGCACTCTTGCTCAAGCCTCGCAAGTTCTGACAGCACCCACCTGTCCGATTCTTCCAGCCTGTCAGGCCTGTCAGATATCACTTCAAATGACGAGAGGAACCTTCCAATGTTCCACAGCTTTGAGAGGAACTTTTGCGAGCCGGCTATCTTCTGCTCGGAGCAGCGAAAGTCATAGCCTAGGTTGGCTTCGCTTGCTGACCAGAACCTGAATGTGTCAGCGCCGTACTTTTGCATGATCGGGAACGGGTCTATCACGTTGCCCTTGCTCTTGCTCATCTTTTCCCCCTTTTCGTCCACACCGTAACCCATAATCCACGCGTCGGTCCAGGGCATCTTGCCTGTGAGCTGCACGCACCTGAGCATGGTGTAGTGGAGCCAGGTCCGTATGATGTCTTTGGCCTGTGGCCTGACTGCCGCTGGGTAGGAATAGTCAAACTTTTGCTGATCCTTGCAAAACCCGGTGACATAGAGCGGGCTGATGCTCGAGTCCATCCAGGTGTCAAAAGTCCGATCCTCTCCAGTGAATTCGGTGCCGCCGCATTTTTCGCACCGCTCAAAGGGCGGCCTCTCCCTCCAGGGTCTGTAATATCTTCCCGGAGCTGGCAGGTTCGGCGCCTTGCACGAGTTGCAGTACCATATGGGGATCTCTGTGCCATAATATCTTCGCCTTGAAACCGGCCAGTCTATGGCAACTGAATCGAGCCAGTTGAGGAGGATCTGCCGGTGCATTTCCGGGTGGAACTTTAGCGCAAAGGCAAGCTCGCGCAGCTGCGGGACAAAGTCGAGCTGCTTTACATAATAGTCGTGCAATGGGATTATCTCTATCGGAGTCTTGCTCCGCTCGCACAGCGGCGTCCTGTGCATGATGCTCTCTTCCTTTTCCATCAGGCCGGATGTTTTCAGGTCCTCGATTACCTTTGATCTTGCCTGGTTGACGCGAAGCTTCGCGTACTGGCCGGCTGCCGCGGTGGTAATGCCGTTTTCGTCGAGCGCGACGATCTCTTTGAGCCCCAGCTCGCGGAAGACCTGCACGTCGTTCTGGTCGCCGTAGCTGCATACCATGACGGCGCCGGAGCCAAATTCCGGCTTTGCCGAGTGGTGGGACATGATCTCAACCTCCCTGTTGAACAGTGGAAGAATCGCGTGACTGCCCTGCAGGCCCTTGTAGCGTTCGTCTTCGGGGTTAACGATGATAGCCTGGCACGCAAAGAGGAGCTCGGGCCTTGTCGATGCAATCACGAGTGCATCGCCCGTCTCCTTTACTTTGAATTTCATGTAAACCAGCTTTGTCTGAATATCGTCGTGAATGATCTCGGCATCGGCAATTGTGGTGCCACAGTCCGGGCAGTAATTGTTGGGCCTGTTGGCAAGATAGACGAGCCCGCGCTTCCAGAGTTCGATAAAAGTGCTCTGGGTAAGCGCGCGATATTCGTCAGAGTCCGTCCTGTAGTGTTCACGGAAATTTCCAGACAGGCCCATGCTTTTCATTATCTGGATCATCTCGGCCTCCAGATCATCCAGGGCGACCTTGCAGAGATCGAGGAATTTCTGCCTGTCCATTTGTCGCATTCTTACCTTGTATTTCTTTTCCGTGTAGATTTCGACTGGCAGCCCGTTCCTGTCGATCCCTATTGGAAAGAGGACATTCCTGCCGGCCATCCTGGCCGCCCGCGCTATCATGTCTATCTGCGCGTAGTGAGCGGCAGCGCCAATGTGCCAGGGCCGCCCAGAAGGGTAAGGAGGAGGGGTATCGATGACAAACGCCGGCCTATCACTATCCAGTGAGAATTCGTAAATGTTCTGATCTTCCCACCTGCCCAATATTGATTTCTCTATTTCTGGGTTCCAGGAGGTTGACTGTATTTTTGGCTCCAATCTGCCAGCGATTCATGACTATCCGAAATACCGTTATTAACGTTAATGGAGGTTACAGCGGTCATCACGGAAAATTTGCCACCATGATCGGCTCCGAATCGCAATCGTTCGTTTCTATCTGCCCCTTCCTGCACCGAACATCCCCAGGACGCTGCTGACCATCATGCCAAGGGTGTACGATGATCCAAACTCTTCAAACGCTGGGATAAAGTGCGCGGTCAAGAGCGCACCCAGGGCAACTAGCGATCCGTACTCTGTCACCTTTTTCAGGATGGTCATCTCTCTGTTAAAGGGTGCAAGCAGCATTCCAAGGACCCACATCCCAAAGAGCCAGATCATTACCTTTGCTGCTATCATTGAGGGTGCAGAGAAAGCGACTGCGAAATACATCGCAGTGATAATAAAGTCTGTCTTCATCATACGGGCAAAAATCGGCTCAAAGGTTTTGAGCCTCACGATATAGTTTCCAAAAAGCCCGCCCAGCAGCGCAACAGCAGCCGTGCTTGCAGCGACGTACCCGACGCTTGTGCCGCACTGGAAAAATAAGATGCTCGGTTCGATGCCTCCACAGAATACCTGGCTTGCGGCAATGGTCATCAGGAACGCCTTTACAACTACGCTTGCGGTCATGAGAAGCGCTCTGTGAGAAAGTTCGACGTGCTCGTACTTGCTTTCCTTCTCTCTCAATTATAGGAAGCTCCCTGTGGACTGCCGCGCGGCTCCCATGTGCAGGGATATGCCGGCGGAGTATTAAGGATTCGGTGATCGTTGCAAGAAATCCGGTAGCCAGAAGCTATTAATAGCAACATCACCGCACACAATTTTGTGAAATTCGTGGACTGGTTCCCGTATTACCAGGGAATCCGTGCAGAATTCGGATACAGCACAGAAAAGGATCAGGAAGCGGCCAGGATGCTTTCAGACATGGTAAAAAAGAAGGCCATTGACACAAAGGTCCTGCAGAAAAGGATCAAGGGCAGGAATGTTATTGTAGTTGGCGCCGGCAAGAGCCTTGAGGACGAGCGCGCAGCAAAATTCATCAAGAAAAACACAAAATCGGTCAAGATAGCCGCTGACGGCGCTGTCCAGTTCCTGATTGAAAACAAAATCAAGCCAGACATCGTGGTCACCGACCTCGATGGAGACCCTTCATATCTGCACAAAGCAGAGAAGGCCGGCGCGATAATGGTGGTGCATGCACACGGCGATAACATGGCATTGCTCAAGAAAATGGTCCCAAAATTCAAAAAGCTGGTCGCTACCACGCAGGTCATGCCCGTCGAAAACGTCCACAACTTTGGAGGCTTTACTGACGGGGACAGGTGCGTGTTCCTAGCAGAGGAATTTGGAGCCAAAAAGATTGTACTTGTCGGCATGGAATTTGGCAATATCATTGGAAAATACTCGAAGGGAAAGGTGAAGAATGCAGAGTTGAAGAAGCAAAAGATGCGGGCTGGAAGGCAGCTCCTTGAGATGCTTGCAAAACAGTCGCGCTCAGAGCTCGCAGACACTTTCAAGCGACCGATCAAGGGATTCTCGCCTCTTGCTCGGTATCCCTAGGCATGCATCTTGGCCGCAGGCAGGGCATGGGCATACTTGGCATGGTGCTTGCCGTGGGAGGCGGCGCCGCCTGGTTTTTTGGCCAGCACATCCTTGCAGTTTTTTCATGGGCGGCAGCATTTGTCATCCTGCTCCGGCTGAACAAGAAAAAGCGCTAGTCTCTGAAACCTAAAGCTATTATATCTTTTATACAGTAGCATGCTTTGTCAATGGCAGGCTATTCCGAGGACGACATCAGGCGCGCCGCGGACATCCGCGAGTGGCTGGTCAAGCAGATTACGGACAAGCAGGAAGAAGTAGAGAAGTTGCGGACGGCGCTTTCACTAATAGACAGCCTCTTGAAGCAGGGAAGTTTTAGAGCAGCTGCCAACCTTGGAGCTTTTGCAGGTGCAGGATCGTCGGCTGCGACCGCACAGGTTCAGGAGACCAGGGCAGCGCCCCAGGTGCCCGCAAGGCAGCAGTCTTTGGCGCAAGCGCCTGCAGACGACCGCGCGGTCAGGCCGCTAAAGCGCGCCAAGGACGATTTCATGCTTGCAAACGCCGAAGTTTCTCCCACTTCAGTCGTCATCATTCCGGTGCCCGGTGTCTCTCTCAATATCAACACGCCGCCATTCCGATCGTTCTTTTTGAGCAGGATTCTTGATGGGATGAAGAACAAGGATGCGGAAAAGGCGGGACAGGGCGCCATCAAAGAGTCCGATGTTCTGGGCTACAGGGTTGAGGACGAGGGAGGGAACATCAAGCGAATCGTCATAGACAACTATCGCGACAAGGAGCGCCTGCAAGAGATATTCAACACTTCTGCCTGGGTCTTTACAAGGATGCTGGAAAAGAGCGGCAGCTGATCTCGATGGACAAGATAGTGGTTCTGGACTTTGGCTCGCAGTACAGCCACCTGATCTGCCGTCGAATCCGCGAAGCGAATGTCTTTTGCGAGCTGTTGCCCTACAACACACCGGCCAAAGTCATCAAGGAGCTGGACCCAAAGGGCGTTATTTTTTCCGGCGGCCCTGCAAGCGTCTATGCCAAGGACGCGCCAAAGCCTGACAAAGAGATTCTAAAGATGGGCAGGCCCATACTCGGGATATGCTATGGTCACCAGGTGCTTGTCGACAGCTTTGGTGGAAAGGTAAAGCGTGCAAACAACAGGGAGTACGGCAGGGCGGGCCTTGTTATAGACGATAAATCCGATCTTTTCAAAAGCCTGGGAACTGGGATCAAGTGCTGGATGAGCCACGGCGACGCAGCAGAGAAACTGCCAGACGGGTTCAAGATTCTGGCGCACACCGAAAACTCTTTTTCAGCCGCTATTGGCAACAGAGACAAAAAGATGTACGGCATCCAGTTCCACCCCGAGGTGGTGCATACAGAAAGAGGAACTGACATCCTGAAGAACTTTGCCCAGACCATCAGCGGCGCGAGAGCAGACTGGGACATGGAAAGTTTTATCGAGACCACCGTCAGAGATATCCGCAAAGAGGTAGGGAAAGAGAAAGTGCTTGCGGCAGTTAGCGGAGGCATAGATTCGACTACCGTGGCCGCTTTGATGCACAAGGCAATTGGTAGTAACCTGCACTGCCTTTTCGTTAACCACGGGTTGTTACGCGAGGGGGAGGAGGACGAGGTCGTGAAGCTGTTCAAAGATCATCTTGGAATTGACATCATCTGTGTCAACGCGGAGAAACAGTTCCTTCTCAAGTTGAAAGGTGTTACAGACCCGGAGAAAAAGCGCAAGATAATTGGCGAAGAGTTCGCCAACGTTTTTGTCGATGTCGTGAAAAAGAAAGGGCCATTCCAGTGGCTTGCCCAGGGAACTCTGTATCCTGATGTAATAGAAAGCGGAGTGTCAAAGGGTCCTGCTTCGGTTATCAAGACCCATCACAATGTTGGTGGCCTGCCAAAGTGGCTGAACCTGAAGGTGATAGAGCCACTAAGGGACTTGTACAAAGATGAAGTGAGAAAGGCTGCCAGGCTGCTTGGAGTGCCCGACGAGCTCCTGAAGAGACACCCATTCCCGGGACCCGGATTGGCAGTAAGGATAATCGGCGAAGTGAATCCAGAAAAGACACGCATTTGCAAACACGCCAGCAAGATTGTCGAAGACGAGCTTAGGGCAGCTGGATGGTACGACAGGGTATGGCAGGCATATGCTGCCGTTGGAGACGACAGGGCGGTTGGCGTTCTGGGCGACGAACGGGTGTATGGACATGTTGTAATGATAAGGGTAGTCGAGTCGATGGACGCGATGACGGCCGACTGGTCACGGTTGCCGTATGAATTGATAGAAAGAATCAGTAACAGGATAACAAACGAAGTCGAAGGAGCGACCTGGGTGACGTATGCGGTGTCGAGCAAGCCCCCTGCGACCATAGAGCCTCAGTGATTGGTTGCAGATTCCTGAAATAGTCAGCTCATGTCCTGCTGTGCCCGATCTATCTCCAGTCATCAATCAGGTATACGTCTGGCAAATTATAGGCCGGGTCGTTTGGTTTGTGCATTGCAACTCCATGCATGTCTGCGCGAAATCCCCGCTCTAACATTCTCGTGTACGCTTTATGGCGTCCCGTATTGATGCCGCCTACAATACGCGAGGCGTTCCGGGAATAGGCATATTGCTCGCACGCGTCTAGGAGCTTATCAAAATGAACGGCCGAACTATTCGTTGGCGCCATTGCAGCAGCGAACTTTACGTAGCAATTTCCACTCCCAGCTTCGGTGTTTGGTCCAGAGTGACAGATTGCGATACCCCTGAGTTTCTTGTGATCCTGCGGGTCTCTGAGTAAAATGGTCTCTCCAAGCCCTTGCCTGTCTACTGACGATATTTCCTTTCGCAAATCAAGCCCACCAAAGATTTCATCAGTCAATTTGGCACAGTCTTCTATTGCAGCATTTTTCTCGTCAGTGGTCAAAGTTGAGTAGTACGTGCTAACGGCATCGTGGCTTTGCTCGGATTTCTTGTCTATTTGTTTTGACATGACTACTGTAAGGTATCTGGGCCAAAAACCAAACTTTTGATAAAGGTGGACATGCTTGGTACTTTGAGCAAAGGTAAAAAGCCCCATGTGCTTGGTGCCCCACCTTTCAAAGATCTTCATCGTTTCTTCAAGCAAGCGTATAGCTACGCCCTTGTTCCAGAATTCAGGCTCGATGGTCAGCGGCCCGAAAATCCCCACAGATCCCCAATCGAGTGCAAAATTGGATCCTACTATCCTGTCATCGATTTCAGCTATTAGCGCGGCTGACGGATCTGCTCTAAAGCGGGTCTTGACATAGTCTGCATCTCCCATGAATTTCATGGGATCAGGAAGCCCAATGAAGGTTCCGAATGCAATTCTCATTATTCTGTCGGCCCCAACCAAGTCAGCTTCTTCCATTGGCCGAACTATAATGTCGTACATTCGTGAGTGACTACTATTTTGCAACGATTGCTTGGCCTTAGGAGATAGCCAATATTTATTGAATTTGCATAAAGTTTGCGATACCGGCACTGATTCATTGCTGGTCTTGTCATCGATTGACCGTAATTCACCTAGCCAGAATCGCTTTTCGGTATGAATTGAGATGAATGAACCAAAAGATTGGGATCGGCTTGGCATTCTCAAGCGGGCAAGCACTTCTGAATGATGCAGCTCATTGAGAACAAAGCGCACAAAGTTTAAACCAAAGCCAGGCAAAGAGGTTGATACTTTCATGCGGAGGCTCACTATTTGGATCGCGTGAACGAGTCAAGATCGAAACGCGATTTGAGTGCAGATAACGAGTTCATGCAAAACCACCGGAATCTGCCCGCGGAAGTTGATACTGTCCATGACCTGAGGAGTCCGCACTATTTGGCGTGCATTGAACAGAACGGGAGGTGGGAATAATGGGTGAAGTGAAAACCATGAAAGTCTCTCGCATAGGGCTCGACGATCAGAACGGCTTGGTGCTATGGCTTCCTGAACTGACAATAAGTTCACAGAACATTGACAATGTGGAGTACGATCTGGAATTGTTCAAGCGAATCTTGAAGCAAGCTGGCAAGAAGTGACAGTTATGCAGGCTGTTCTTCCCGCGCCTGTTCTTTCAAGACGCTTTGACCAGATAGCGCATCCACTTTTTTCATGTTTTTCCGGCTAGCAACTTTGCAAGCGTGAGCCAGGCAATTGCCGAGAGTGAAACTCTTCATTGACTTACGACGCTCCCGCCTGAGCGCATGAATCTAGTGTTTTTGAGAGAAGGTTTAGTTATCCTGATCGCGTGTCTCTCTGCATGGAAAAGCTGCGTAAACTGGCCTTTGAGAAAAGAAATGTGGCTCGCCAAACAGACATTGGCGAAATACACATTGAGGCGCTAAAGATTCATTTTCCTTGCGCAAGCCTGCAGCAGATCAAGAAATCCGGCGTGCTCGACATCTTGAATGACGTTAGCTACCTAAGTAAGCCCGTGGTATCTACCGAAAAAGGATCGATTCTGTTTGGCGAGCTAGCAGTATTGAGGTCTCTTGAAAGAGATCAGTGGAAGGGAGTCTGGGTCGATGCTTTTCACAGTCATGGGCGAAAGGACGTGCTTTGGACCGGCATGCCGCCAACCGGAATGGCACCACCAATGCCACCGAAAGTGTCAGCAAAGTTCCAAGCAATCAAGGAAAAGAATGGCGGGTTGTCCGGATTCTTTGATGTTCTTGCCTGGAAAGAAGAGGGTGACGTCCTGATGTTCATAGAATACAAAGGGAAAGGCGACTCTCCAAATGAAAATGAATCGGAATGGATTAACGCTGCGGTTTCCACAGGAGTAAAGCCGGAGCAATTGTGCATAGTGGGGTACGAGCTACCGATATAAGCACACGATACTTCCTCACTAGTGCAATAACGCAGATTCGAGGCGCGGGACTGAGATGTTGGTAATGATGACGACATGTTCTGAAAACTGGACAAGCTGCTCTGCATCCAGTCCGCGATTAGCGAGCTTTCCTAGGGCACGGGCTCTCAGATGCTCCTGAGGATGCTTGTAGCAAAAAATACTGACGAACCGTTTTAGGTGGTTCCTCGCTCAAATAGAGAGGACAAGTCGTGGTCTCAGTACAAGGACAAAAGAACAGGCCGATAGGAGTCACAATAATCGCAGTTCTTGCCGCTCTCGGCGGCATAATGGAACTGATAGCCGCGGTCTTTGCGATTGTCGAAATTGAGCCGATCTTGGAGGTTTTGCCGACAGAGTTTGCCTATGTTTATCGAGGACATGTAGCGGCGGCTGGCGTTGCCTCGATGGTAATCGCCTACGGCATGCTAAAAGGGCTGAGGTGGGCCTGGCCGTGGGCAGTCGTGGGACTCTTGATAAGCGTTGCATGGGTGGGCGCAGAGACTGTCATAAGGCCTGACGTTGTCTCAACCGTGCTCGCCATCATTGTAGCCGGAATAATGGTCTACTATCTGCATACTCCAAGTGTCAAAGTCTTCTTTGGAAGGGCCGAGCCCAGCAAGGCTTCCGCATAGACCTCGCCTCGTTATCTGGACGAGCATGTCTGCCGGAGGCCAAAACGCTTATTCTACCAAAGCTAAGATTTGGTGAAAACAAGACCTAATTATTTTAGCTAGGGGCGTTATATCGTGGATTTCGATTCGTCGATAAGGAAGCAGTATGCGACAAGTTAGGAGAAACCTCTCATGGCGGGAAATGGAGTAGTAGAGGTAATAGGCCTGGCGTTTAGCATGGTCGCCATAAGGCTAATGATGGCAGTTGAGAATGCGCAGGTAACGATATCCGGCACGATTGGGCAGCGGAGACCAAAACAGCCTCAAAAGGTTGTCGCAATCGCCCTGAGCGCCAAAAAGTTCTTTGTGCTAAAAGTGGGGATCGTATTCTTTGGAAGGATAAGCGCGCTCATCTTTATGGCGCAGGACATGTATGCAGAAAAGGTCGTTCAGGGAGCGGCATCGACGATGATGAACACCATCATTGTATCCAACAAGATGATTGGCCAGGCGGCAACCAGATACACAAAGCATGCTGCAAAGGCAGTGAAAAAGGGAGTGACTCATCACTACTATCGACGGCAGTCAAGATCGCATTCACGGCACGGCATCCCCTGATGTTTGCACATCAGCTTCTTTTTGCGTTTTTATTGTTAGACTTGGAAAAAATTTACCCAAGCCGGACTTTTATCAGGCAGCGGATGGATACCACCCTCAACCAAACTGGTATCTATTAATAGCACATGAACTACTACTCTCAAACATGAAAGCAGTACGGATTATGAAGACCAAAGAGCCTCTGGAGCTAAAAGAGGTCGGCACTCCAAAGCCAAAAAATGATCAGGTTCTTGTAAGGGTCGAAAGTGCCGGGGTATGTCATAGTGATCTGCACCTGTGGGAAGGAGGCTATGCCGGACCTCAGGGAGTATTCATGAAGGTTGAAGACAGGGGCGTGCGCTTTCCGCTGACGCCGGGCCACGAAATAGCCGGCTCCATCGAGGATGTGGGCGATTCCGTTATCGGTTATCAAAAGGGCGACAAGGTCCTAGTTTATCCGTGGATAGGAGAGGGCCTCTGTCCTGCATGCAGAGTAGGTGAAGAAAATCTTTGCGACACTCCCCGAACATTGGGGGTATACCAGGATGGTGGATATTCAGAGCTCGTGCTCGTGCCCAGCTACAAGCATCTTGTCAAGGTGGACGGCCTGGACCTTAACGCCGCCGCCTCACTTGCTTGTTCAGGTCTTACCGCGTACACTGCTGTCAAGAAGGCCGGATCGCAGGCAGGCGATACGCTTGTAATCGTTGGGGCGGGCGGCCTTGGTCTAATGGCCGTACAGCTCGCCAAGGCAATAACCAATGCAAAAGTTGCAATAGTCGATATCGACGAAAAGAAACTTGCAGAAGCAAAAAGGCTTGGAGCGGACGAGCTGATTAATTCAGCAGCCGAAAGCCCGGTTGACGGAGTCAAGAGAATTACAGCAGGCCAGGGAGCCGAAGCGGTGATTGATTTTGTAAACAACCAAAAGACGGCACCAAACTCACTCAACATGTTACGAAAGAGAGGCAAGCTCGTCATGGTCGGGCTTTTTGGCGGATCGCTCGACTTGAACCTGCCACTCGTTCCGCTCAGGGCATTTACTCTCACTGGAGCCTACACGGGCAAGTTTGCCGACCTTGTCGAACTAGTTGCGCTTGCGAGAATGAACAAGATCCAGTCCGTCGTCTCGCGCAAATTCACTCTGGAGCAGGCCAACGGCGCCCTGGAAGAGCTCAAGGCTGGCAAGATTATAGGAAGGGCAGTGATAAACCCGTAGCAGCCGATGCGCTACGCAACTGTCGTACGAGACAAACCCTGTAGCATGTTGCGCACCTTCAGACCATCATTTTTCTTGATGTGTTCAAGCAGATTGCTGTAACACTGGCCGGCAGCTTTCTCTATCAGCTTGTTCGCGATATCCTCGCCCTTGAACATACTGACCCATTCGTCATAGACCACTCTTGGTTCCGAGAGAAGCATCGCAAATGGATTGCATCCTCTTTTCTTCATGAAATAGTATTCCGCCATGCTGAGGACGCCCGGGCCAAAGACCGAGTCTCCAGCGTCATAGAACCTCCTTCTTATGTCCCTGTAGGCTTGTGCATTTTCAGCAGCCTGATGCGCCATTCAAACGCGTTGTCCGCGGATTCATTATTAACAGGCTCGCGTGTCGCTTCACTGACATACTTGCAGCGCCCCCTGCCTCATCGATCGCGCCAACTTTCTCATGCAGGCCGATAACTCCACCACAAACGAAACACTGGCTCTCGGGCTGGTAGAATCCTGCAGCCTGACTGCATGACCAGGCGACCGCGTGCAGTGTTGATGTGGTCCCTATTCGACCAGCAGCTTGCTTGTGATGTCCTTTACGACAATAGACTTTATGTTCACAAACTCTTTTATCCCAAACTCTGAAAGCTCCCTGCCGATGCCTGA
This sequence comes from Nitrososphaera sp., assembly GCA_036554645.1. GTDB lineage: Archaea > Thermoproteota > Nitrososphaeria > Nitrososphaerales > Nitrososphaeraceae > Nitrososphaera. Next base: position 67,692 of record DATBMW010000001.1, on the reverse strand, counting down.
TTTTTTTATGCCGCCGAATGGAAGCCGCGGGTCCGACCGGACCATTTCATTCACAGACACGATGCCGCTTTCAACCTGCCTTGCGAGCGCGATTCCGCGATCAAGGTTGTTTGTCCATATGCTTGCGCCCAGGCCAAACTCTGAATTGTTTGCTTCTCTTATTGCCTCCTCATCCGAGTTTACCACAATTATCGGCGCGGCTGGTCCGAAAACCTCCTCCTTTACCACATCCATTCCGTGATTGACTTCAGAAATTATGGTGGGCTCGTAAAAGAATCCATCACCGTTAAGGGGCTTGCCGCCAGTCAGGATCTTGGCGCCCTTTGTTCTTGCATCGTCTACCTGCTTTGCCAGAGCCTGCCTCTGGCTGTCTCTCACGAGAGGCCCGATCGTAGTCTTGGGGTCCAGTGGGTCACCGACGACCTCGGCATTGGTGTCCTCTACAAACAGTTTTGTGAACTTGTCAGCAACTTCTTTGACTACGATAAAGCGTTTTGCGGCAATGCAGCTCTGGCCAGTGTTCAGAAGCCGGGACTGGGTCGCCATGTACGCCGTCTGGCTGAGATCGGCATCTTCCAGAACGATGAACGGGTCGCTCCCTCCAAGTTCCAGTACAAACTTTTTCAGTCCCTGGGAAGCCAGTTCTGCGACTCGTCTGCCCGTGTTAATGCTGCCGGTCACTGAGACGGCGTCAATGTCTGACTGGACCAGCGCCTCGCCGGCCCTGTAGTCGCCAATGACTGCCTGAAAGACATTCTCGGGAAAACCGGCGTCCACGAAGGCCTGCTCCAGTTTCAGCGCGCTTCCAAGGCATACACTCGAATGCTTCAGTACACCGACGTTTCCAGCAGTAAGCGCCGGCACTGCAAACCTCATCACCTGCCAGAACGGAAAATTCCAGGGCATGATGCTTGCGATGACTCCCAGTGGTTCAAAGGAAACAAAGCTCTTCCGGAATTCTGTCGGTATCAATTCGTCACGCAGGAATACTTCGGCGTGATCCGCGTAATAGTCGCACACCCACGCGCATTTTTCGATCTCGGCAAGCGACTGCCTGACAGGCTTGCCCATTTCTTCCGTTACAATCCTGGCATAGTCCTCTCTGTTCTTTCTCATGACCCGGCCGAGTTTGCGAACGTATTCGGCGCGCTCTGACAGGTCGCGTTTTTTCCAGCTGGAAAAAGCCTCGCGCGCTGCCTTTACTTTTCTGCTGACTATCTCCGGACTTTCGCCTTCATAAGCCGCAATGACCTTTCCTGTTGACGGGTTTATAGTTTCAATTTTTTGCATCGAGAAATTCTGGGATTTAAGGTAATATCTAATTATGTATCCCGCGGGCAGGATTTGCTCCAAATTGGCTTTTGCCAATTTTGTTTGAGCCTGCGACTCTTCGGTCACTGCAAGTTGTACGCCCGATAGGCCGTTTCACGTGGTCAGCTAATGAGACAAAGCCGACATCTACAGCCGAAAGCTCTACCAGGCTGAGCTACCGCGGGACATTTCCGTTTGCCACAAGAATGATATATAATTGTGTTGGGTTTCGCGCAGAAACTATCCAGTCGCGCTGGGTCCTTCGAGTGGGCAGATTACAGAAAAGTTAAATCTTTAAGCGAATTCCGATGAGCGATTGTGGTTTTATGCGCTTGCGTTGATCATCATATCAATGGCAGGACTATTGCAGCCTTCTGCTGAGCTGTCGTTACCATCGCTGGATCTATCTAGGCCTGTTTTCATCAATTCTGAGGGTGAAGCTATCAGCCAGGCCGCAGCAGGTCAACAGATAGTCACCATGCTATCGATCCGCAACAACATCTACAATGAAGAAAAGCCGATGGTCGTGATTTTCGAGGTGCGCGACGGTAATGGCGTGTCAGTCCATCTTGCCTGGCAGAGCACCATAGTCTCCTATGATGATACCTACGATGCCGGATTTTCATGGATCGTTCCATATGAATCGGCCCCGGGGGCAATGTACTCTGCCCGGACTTTTGCCATCACCGGATTCGGCAACGATGCGCTAGCGCTTTCAAACGTTTTTGAGTCAAATCTCAAAGTAATCCCGTAGACGCAATCGTGTATTACAGATACTTTGCGACATCCATTGCAAAGTAAGAAATTATTCTGTCTGCTCCGGCCCGCTTTATCGAAGCCAGCGTCTTTACTTTCCATTCCTCCTCATCGATCCAGCCCCTGGCAGCTGCAGACTTTATCATCGCATATTCTCCGCTAACGTTCTGAACGGCTACTGGAAAGGCAAAACGGTCTTTCACCATCGTGACAAGGTCAAGGTATGCTAATGCCGGCTTGATCATGACCATGTCGGCCCCCTCGGCAATGTCTGTCTGTACTTCCATCATCACCTGCCTTGGATTTGCATAGGAGACCTGGTACGAAGACTTGTCCATGCTGGCCGTTGGTCTGGCAAATGCAGCCGATCTAAACGGGGCGTACAGCGATGAGGCGTGCTTTGCTGAATAGGAAAGTATCTGTGGCCTCAGCCCACGGTCAGCCAGCGCTGTCCGGATCACATGAACCTGACCATCCATCATCGCGGACGGAGCCACTACATCCGCGCCGGCCTCCGCGTGGCTCATTGCAATTTCTGCAAGAACATCAAGCGTAGAGTCGTTGTCTATTCGCCTATCGCGCAGCAGGCCGCAATGGCCGGTGTTGTTGTACTGGCAGACACAGACGTCAGTCACAATGCTAATTGACGAACCAAAAGCAGATTTTATTTCCCGTATTGCCCTTTGCACAATGCCTCCCGGACGCGCCGCCGAAGAACCTCTCGCATCTCTGTCTGCCGAAATCCCAAACAGGATTATTGAAGAAATGCCGCTATCAGCGACCTCTTCAGCGCGCCTCGCTATTTCGCCAACAGGGGCCAGTGACATCCCGGGCATCGCGCTTATTTTTCCATGCGCGTCTGAAGCGAAAATCGGAAAAGTCAGGTGCTCTTTGCAAAGACCGGCGGCTCCCAGCATAGCGCTGTACACATCGGCGTCCCCATGCCTTACCTGTTGCAAGAGATGGACGATTACTGATGGAATGGTCTATGAATAGGTTGTTGTGTGGAATTAGCACCACAAAACTCATAATACATTCTCTTGAGGAAATTAGAGAGTGCGCCAGATAACGATTGGCATTCCCTCCTACAATGAGGAGAAGAATATTGCAAACCTGCTCCATGCGCTGGAGAGGCAGCACCTGCACGGCCGGATCCGACAGGTAATAATCTCTGACGATTCGACCGACAGGACAGCCGAGCTTGTGGAGCAATTTGCAAAAGATTCATCTCTTCCCATTTTGCTTCTGCATCGGGATCAGAGAAGAGGCGCATCTGCCGCGTGGAACGAAATTTTTCGCCGGGCCACCGGAGACACCCTTGTCCTCTACGATGCAGACATTATCCCACATCCATCGTGCACCGAGCGACTTGCTTCTCGGATTCGAGGACGCGTAGGGATCTGCGCATCAAACCCTCTACCCTTTGACGGGGCAGGAATTCCTGGAAGAGCATCAAAGTTCATCTCCGATTGGCTTGGCTCGGTGAGGCTTGCAAGGGTGTCCCAGTACACCGTCATGGGAAGGGCTCTTTCGATCAGGATATCCGCAGCAGCAAGGATAAGAATACCGAAAGAAACCATCGCTATCGACCTGTATCTGCAGTACAGGGTAATGGAGTTGGGTCTTGACGTGGATTACGACAATGACGCGATAGTCTACTTTAGGCCTCCCGGGAACATGTCTGACCTTGCATCGCAGGTCGTAAGGGCAGCCGATGGACACCGCCAGCTCCGCCCCCAGGCGTCAAAGTCTAGGATCGCGCTGCCGTTGAGAACCGCGGCAGCAAACGCTCTTAGGGTTGCATTCAAAGACCCGGTAGGTGCTGCGTCGACGGTCCTCGGGTTTGCCGTGATCCCCTACTACAGGTCCCGGCTAGCTGAGGCAGCGGTATCATCAAAGTGGCACGCCGCATCAAGTTCAAAGGCTCTGGACTACCAGAAGCTCAGGTCAAGTTTCTGACACACTCTTTTATAACGGCATTTGCTGTTACGCAGCAGGTAGCACAGGAGAGCGCGAATGTCTGAAGGCCGGCCTGAAACGATAACCAACAGCGGAGTAACGTGGACCAACCTGCAAAAGCCTACCTTTGCCGACATGAACAACCTCGGGCAAAAGTATCCATTCCACAAGCTGAACCTTGAGGACTGTCTGTCAAAGATCCAGCTGCCCAAGATAGACCGGTACAAAGATCATATCTTTGTGATCCTCCATTTCCCGACTCCTGACAAGGACAAGGGGTTCCTCTTTAGCCAGCTGTCCATCTTTGTGAGCGCCGACTACCTTGTTACCATACACCAGGGCGAGCTAAAACCGCTCGAAGAATTATTCAACATTTGCAAGAACGACGAAAGCCAGCGGCAGCTGATAATGGGCAAGTCGTCAGGATTCCTTCTCCACAAGATAATAGACGTGCTGGTTGACGACCTGCTGCACATCCTTATGAAAGTCGTAGGAAACATCGATGACATTGAAGATAGCGTCTTTGATGAGCGGATATCCATTCCGCGCCAGATATCGCTGTTGAGGCGCGAGATAACCACACTCCGCAGGATTGTAATCCCACTCAGGAGGACCGTGGTGGATCTGACAAACGATGTGCAACCGTTTTCAAAAGAGGATCTCGCGCCATACTTTAAAGATGTTCGCGAGCACGTGGACAAGATATTCGAGGCACTTGAGGAGGCGAGGGAAACAGTCGAGATATACAAAGACACCGACTTTATGCTTAGTCAGGAAAAGACCAACAAGATACTGGCGGTGCTCACCATAGTATTCACGCTATCAATACCGGCAACCGTGATTGGCACGTACTATGGAATGAACATAAACCTGCCAGGAGGCATTCAGACGGGGATATGGGATCTGCTCGGGCCCTATACGACTCTGATGTTTGTTCTGGCGACATCAGTCGGTTCTGCCCTCCTGATGGTATTATACTTCAGGAGGCTCGGCTGGCTGGGACCGTCCATGTGATAAGCACGAAACAATCGAGACGATGTTGCCCTACAGCATATATACTCCCATTATAACCTCTGAATGGGATTGGCGGATAACGCGAGGGGTAGCGTTCAGGGTTACGTTTGCACGCCACATGACAAGCAATCGGCGTCCCTGATTGAATACTGGAAAAAGAGCGACGCGGTCGATGACATTTACTTTGCGACCGCGACGTTTGCGGAGGAGAGCGTTCCATACTTTCCGAACAAAGCAAACACGTACATCCTGGCTTCGTTTCGTGATGTCCAGGCCGTACTTCGTGACATAAAAAACAACAACATGGATCGGCTTTCGTTCATGTTCAGTTTCTCCGGCCCGCTGTTTGAGCGCGCGGGCGACAGGCTGAATTATGTTTCACTCTATTTCACAAAATACACTAATGGCGATCCAGCAGTCGGCGACTTGGCAAATGCGATTGCCCGGCGCGAAAGGGTAAAGAAGGCAAGCCTTGCGCAGATGCAGCTGCTGGCGGCCGAGCAGCCAAAATTCACCTTCCCGTATTCCAAGAACCTGGTGATACTTGAACTCGAGGGAGAGAAGACGCACCAGACAGATCAAAAATACTGCGAGCGTACAAGGCGCGATGTCGCCCGGAGAGGAATCGCGCTCAGCAACCTTGTCAGTTTCTCCATCCTGGAGAAGTTGAAGTAAAGCGTTATATAAGCAGGCTTTTCTCTAGCCACTTGATTCATGAGCAAGCCGATGGATCTTGGCGCATTGAAAGTCGGTTCATACATTGTCGTTGACGGCGAACCATGCAGGATCGTTTCGTACGATCACAGCAAACCTGGAAAACACGGATCGGCCAAGGCCAGGATTAATGCAGTGGGAGTTTTCGATGGCAGGACCCATCCCTTTGTAGGTCCAGTCTCCGCCAAGGTCGAGGTTCCGCTTATAGACAAGCGCAACGGCCAGATCATATCAAAGCAGGGCGACACGCTCCAGATAATGGATCTGGAGACTTTTGAGACTTTTGAGACGACAGCCGTGGAAGACGAGATAAAGGAGCGCATAGCGCAGGGCGACATCCAGGGCAGGGAAGTCGAATACTGGAAGGTTCTTGAAAGGATCAAGATCGTCAGGGTCAAGGGCTAAAAGTTATACAATAGAGCGGCAGAGCTACTGCCGGATGCTGATGAAGTGTAGGAAGAGCCGGCTGAAAAAAGAGTTCTCATCTTATGATGAAGATTATGAGTCCTGAGGCATCCATCATCTCTTTCTGGACCTTGGGTTGACAATGGCATCAAGCGCGTTGCCAATGAGGACAAAAGCCAGACCGGTCAGCGCTATCATGAGCCCCGGGGGAACTATCCACCACCAGAGGCCCCTTGAAGCGGCGCCGGCAGTGTTTGCGTCGTGCAATATCTGTCCCCATGTCGGGATGGAAGGATCGCTGAGCCCAAGGAAGCTGAGCGACGCTTCTCCTAGGATAGCCCCCGGCACAGAAATCGCAATAGACGCAAAAGTCAGCGGGAGAAGCTGGGGGATGATATGCTTGGATATTATCTTGAAATCAGATTGGCCCATTAGTTTTGCTGCTTCTACATACTGAAGATTCTTTATCTGGAGGGCAAGGCTTCTGCTTATCTTTGCCATCCCAACCCACCCGAATATGACCAGGAACCCGGTAATCAGAAAAATACTCCGGCCTATGGTAACAGAAAGTATAATCAGCAGCGGGAGAGTGGGCAGGGAATAGAAAATGTCGTTTATGCGCATCAGCCCCTCGTCCGTGCGGTTTCCTTTGTAGCCTGCTACGACGCCATACACTAGACCTATAATTACGCCGGCTATCGCGACCGTCAGCCCGATGAATAGTGCGACTGGAGCTCCCCAAAGGATCCCGACTGAAAGGTCCCGGCGCAGATCGTCAGTCCCAATGATTCCGTAGACCTTGCCTCCCAGTATGAATCCGGAATCGAGAACCGAATCAGCAGGGTCGAAAAGGTAAAAAGTTTCCCGTACGACATAAGTCCCCTTTAGGACCCGATTCTCTTCAGCATCAGAGAATATCATGACCTGTGGTCGAGTAAAGTTCTGGGGATAGCTGAAAGAGCTAACGTATTTCCGCAGTTCATTTGACAACAGCCTGTCGGTGGAAAAGATCCTGGCGGCGAACTCGTTTTCGGCCTGCTGCGAGGGAGGGAGCGACGCAAAGTAAATCCTGAATTCGTTTCCATCTGGCCGCTGCACTTCAACCTGCAGCGCAGGCTGCGTGCTTCCATATTTGGCAGCGTAAATGATCATAAAGTCATCTGGATAGGTGTCATAATTGTAGTTGAGAGAATAGGAATGTGTGACGGTCCGGACTCCTCCTTCAAAAGAGCTCGAAATCGAGGCGTCATCCATACTCAGCACGACATGCTCTGTGCTCTTTGGTCCAAACCCGATGTTAGTCCACGCAGGAGCAGCAGACTGTGGTAGATCTACCCAAAAGACCGGATTGTTCCACTGCCTGAAGGATTCAAGCGGCACCGCGACGGCGGCGTATATGCTCATGAGAATCAGGGACAGAAGCAGCAAGATCCCTGCCAGCCCGCTCTTGGAACGTCGAAACTGCCTGATAATGTCGGATCCGGAGAGAACTTCAGTTACGCTCATCCGACTTTCACCCGCGGATCAAAATATGCATAGATGATGTCGGTGACAAAGACGGTTATCATAAAGATCACTGTCAGGACGTAGGTAATTCCGATAATAATCGGGATATCGAGAAATCCTATTGCATCGTAGTACAGGCTTCCCATACCGGGCCAGTCAAACACAGCCTCGATCAATACGGCACCGCCGAGGGAACCTGCCAGGCTCAACGCCACGACAGTTGCAATCGGAGGCGCTGCGTTTCTAAGCGCGTGCGAATATACTATCCTCCTTTCAGGGATTCCGGCCGTCCTCTTTGCTGCGATATAGTCTTCTCCCAGAATCCCGACCACAAAGTAGCGCACCATATAGGCCCACGCGCCAAAGCCGACTATTACGATCGTTATCAGGGGAAGAAGCATGTGGTAAAGAAGGTCAAATACGTACGAGGGATCAGATGGTGGGGTAAGTGGCGTGGCACGCGACGGAAAAATCGCATAGGTGAATGCAAAGGCAAAGATCATCAGCATCCCAACCCACCACGTTGGAAACGAGGCACTGAATACTGCGAAGGTAGAATTGAGCTTGTCCCATAAAGATCCTGATCTGTTTCCAACGAATGCACCGAGGTAGAGCCCGATCACCGTTACGATAATTGTGGAGGTTGTGAACAAGAGTACCGTCTTGGGCATCTTTTCAAGTATGATATCGGACACCTTTGGAGAGCCGGCGTCGCTTGTTATGTAGTTTGATTTGCCCAGATCCAGGACCAGCACCTTTAGCACAGTGTTTGCGAAGCGCTTTGGACCGTACCAAGGCTCGTCGAGTCCTATCGTTTTTATCTGCCGGTCGACCTGTTCATCGATGTACCGCTGGCGCTCCGCTGCATTGGCGAACTTTATGTCTTTGTGGACAAGATCCTCTACTACAAAATACACTATCGCATCTTTTAGGATCTTGTCCATGGTCGGGCCGATCAGGGCTATGGTCAGCACCAGAGTCGCAAAGAGCACAATGACCATATTTATTGAACGCTTTATCACAAAGCGAGAAAAGCCCAATTATGTCGTCTGGACTAATAGAGCTGTTTTCTATTAATATTTCCCTGCGATGATTCTGCCGAGAGCTCGCCTGACAAGCCAGGCTACCGCCAGAGCAGAGGCAGCAGCTATCGATAGGACAATGAGAGATGTGCTAAACATCAGCAGGCCAGAGCTGCCAGCAACCAGCCCCGCAACGGTCATGACCAGCGCGGCGCCCAAGGTCAGTAGAGAAATTCTGGACACTGTGGAAAATCTCCTCTGCACCCTTGCGGATACTGCAGCAGGCCAGAGATAGACAGCTCCAATCAACATGCTAGCAAGTGATCCTGACACAATCGTGCCCAACTCTCCGCCGCTGGCTACAAAATGAGCGCGCTCTGAAGCTACCAGTATCCCGAACAGTGGATATAGCCCGGCCTTGACTGCACCCTGCAGCCATGGCTGCTCTCTTTCATAGTCAGCCACCTGTGGGCTGAATGAATAGTATACTGAATTGAAGGTGTTCATGAAGGCAGCTCCTGATGAAGTGGAGAGTATGTACTGCTCGCGGAAATTCCGGAGGTACTGCACCTGTGGCGTCAGTTCCGAACCGAACGCTGCGGTCGCAATGAGGCAGCCCGAAGGCTGCTGGGGCGTCTGGCCAGGTCCTCCGGTCTGGTTGCCTGTCTGATTGCCCGAGGGAGTGCTTGAGGCGAGAATCGTGCTCGTCGAGATATCGAACCGGCGCGCCTCGTTACTGCTTGCGAATATTTTCAGCTGATTCGGACCCGGCGATAGCTTCTCCGTATCTGCTGCCGGCAGGTCGAACCTGAACCTGCCTTCAGTATCGGCTACGGCGTTTCCCTGTGCCACGACCTGCGAGTCCTTGTTGGAGAGGAAATAAGCCACAGTTGCATCGCTGCTGGGTTCGCCGGCAACTTCAAGGTCAAGACTGACCACGGCGGGCTGACCTATAACCACGGCCCTTGGCACATCGATACTTGTAATGTCAGCTAACCTTGGTTGTGTGTATTTTGACCAATGGCCAACTTCAAAGGGATACGAATCGTCACGGAACGCCTTTATCGTTATAGTGCCTGCTGCAGTGCTGAATGTATCAAGATAGAAAGCACCATTGCTAATGATCGCATGGCCGTGATCCTCGATCCACTTGATGCTCGCGTCATACCGCATCGCTGCTGCGGCCGGGGTTACCACTTCTCTGAGGGCAGCCGGAACAAAATTCTCGCTCTTCATCGTTTGCAGCTCCGCTTTTATCATATCAGCGTGCTCTCTTACAATGGGGTCGAGCCACACCACGCCCTTCACGCTTGCCTCATTCCGTGAATAGGCAGCTTTTCCGTCCAGAACCAGCCGCTCGGTCGCAGCTGTTATCTCCCATGGTTCTCCGGAGAAATATATGCCCGAATCCGCTATTTCTTTTTCATTATAGTGCCACTGGTCGATGTATGTCTGGATTTCAACGGATGTGAATATCAGGCCCTTTAAAAGCGGGATCGCCACTGAAGCCTGCGCGGTGAACTCAGGATCCTTTGTCTGATCCGCATCACCTAAATCAGTTCCCCACTCGAAAAAGAAATACTGGCTGTACATCATGTCAGACACGTCCATTGCGACCCCATTGTGCCAGTTGGAATACATTGGCCTGAATGTGACTTTGCTAAGGGAAGTACTCTCACCTACTGCCTTCCATTCCTGCGAAGCCGGGTCCCATAGCTGGGCGCTGGGGTCAACTGCCATCCTGTTCACAGGGCCGTCGGTGGAAACGTCTGTCCACTCTGCCCTGAATGGAATTATTTCACCGGTGTAAGGGTCACGGAATGTACCGCTGTCTGCAATAGAGTGGTAAATGTCCCTGCTGTAAGTGTCCTGCAGCCCTCCGATGCCGTTCCACGAACCCTGGTGGATCTGCTTGACGCCTATGTCAAGGGACTTTTTACCGTCCGCGGGCTGGACGTTGAAGAGGCTATACTTGCTGGTGATGCCTGCTCCAAAATCGTTGACCAGCCCTCTAAGGTTGGCCGATGCGACAAAAGGATCCGTCTTTTGCGACACGAAAATCCTGACTGATTCCTGTACCCCCATTTGCACCGCCTTCCTGACAAGGTCGTTTCTTTCAGCTTCAGATGTAAAGTTAAAGAAGAAAATATCCTGGGTCAATTTGTCCAGGGTAGCATTGGCATAGTTCCAGTACGCCGGGTTCTGACCGCCGGGCATCCTGCCGTACCACGGACCGTACATCTGGGCAGGAACCACCGGGTTGTACTCTACAAAGACCGCGGTTCCCGCAAATCCTTCGGTGTAGATGTGCCATTGCACCTCGGCCGGGTTGGTGCCGTATACCACCGTCGTTGCCTTGTTCAGGTCACCATATTCCTTCTGTACGGCAAAGCCTAACTTTTCCAGCTCGGAGGCAACGATTTCGCCGAGGGACTTGCGCGGCGCATCATCCTGCCTGATCAGCATTTTTATCGTGACTGGACTATTGTTGTATGTCCATTTGCCGTCCTGCTTCAGGGCACCTGCACCGGTCATTGCGTCAGAGATCATTTTCTCAGCAAGCGCAGGGTTGTATCTAAAGCCAAAGGACTCTACAAGGTCAATGACATTCAGGTATTCCGGCGAGGAAACTCCAAATGCATCGATCATCGGAGTTCCGTAGCCCAGCTGGACCAGGTTCACTATGGATTCGCGATCTACAAGGAAATTCATGGCGTACCTGACTTCGCGGAACTGGAAAGGATTGATCACAGAGCTGTCATCAGGTTCTGCCGGATTTATGTACAGGCCCATTGAGCCGGCCTGCCTGTGGTGCACCTGCAAGCGGGGATCCATTTCCGCGCCGGGTGCGGCCTCGAGCGGGATTCTGAAATAATACATGTCCAGATTGCCATTCCTGACTTCTTCAAGCGCTAGGTTCTCGTCTTCACGAAAGATGAACCTTGCCTGGTCTATGTAAGGGCCCTTGCCCGTCTGGGCAAAAGAGGAGGGAATAATGGCAATAATAGAGAACAGCAGGAGCGCGATAACGCTGGCAGACAGTACCGGTGCTTTGCGCACTATGTTCAAGGTCAGTTCAGCATTAATATGCTTTTCATGATGAGGCGTTTTATTGCGACTGGGATTTTATCTCTGGGATCGCGCTGATTAGCTGCTTTGTGTAGGGGTGAACAGGGTTGGCCAGCACACTGTCGATGGGGCCCATTTCGACTATCTTGCCGTCCTTCATTACTGCAAGGTCATCGCCAACGTAGCGGGCGGTCGAAAGGTCGTGCGTTATGTAAATGTATGAAATACCAAATTTTTCCTTGAGTGTCTGCATGAGCCCCAGTATTTCTCCCCTGATGGATACATCCAGCATTGACACAGGCTCGTCGGCAACGATAAGTCTTGGTCGAAGTACCAGGGCCCTTGCCAGAGCCACCCGCTGCCTTTCGCCGCCGGAAAGGGCATGCGGCAGCTTGCGGGCGATCTTTTCCGGATCGAGGCCAACTTCGCGAAGGGCGTTATGGACCTTTGCTGTCCTGGCCTCTTTTGTGCCTGCCCTGTCGTGTATTGCAACTGGCTCCATCAGAATGTCAAAGATCTTCATGCGCGGGTTCATGGACGTGTACGGATCCTGGTAGACCATGTGGACCGCAGCGCGAAAGTCCTTCAGCTTTTCTCCGCCGTAGCGCGTTACGTCCTTGCCTTCAAAAATTATCGAGCCGCTGTCAGCATCAATCGCCCTCATAACAAGCCTAGCAACGGTAGTCTTGCCCGAACCGGACTCTCCGGCGATGACAAGTACCTTGCCTTTGTAAAGAGTGAAACTGACATCGTCAACGGCGTTCACGTATTCCTGTCCTCCCCTGCGCATCAGCTGCCAAAGGCTTTTTTTGACCGGAAAATACTTTTTGAGGTTCCTTGCCTCAAGCAACGGGTCCAATGCTAGACCGGGGTCAATGTGAGCATATAAACAATTAGCGACTAATCGAATAAATTTAATGCCCAGCAGGGCAGCTCCTCGCACATGAAGCTGGCTTCGCTTTATTCCGGGGGCAAGGACAGCACGTTTTCCATCCACCTTGCGCGACAGATGAAACATGAAGTAGTGTGCCTGATTATTATGCACCCCGCCGCGGACGACAGCCCGCTATTCCACTATCCCAACAGCCATTTCGCGCGATACCTTGCAGACGCAATGCGGATCCCCGCGATCGAACTTCCAGTGGTCGGACGGACCAAGGCAGATGAAATGAAGGCCCTTGGCCAGGCAATAGCGCAGGCCAAAGCATTATACAAAATTGAAGGGGTCCTTTACGGAGGGATATCCAGCAGGTATCAAAAACAGGCGTTTGATGAAACCTGCGCGCACCAGGGACTTGTGCCTGTGGCACTGCTGTGGAATTCTGATCCCGGTGCATACATGAATGAACTGGTAGACCGAGGCTTCAAGGTAATGATCGTAGGCGTTTCTGCCATGGGCCTTGGAAAAGAATGGCTGGGTGTTATTCTGGACAAAGAGTCCTTGGCAAGGCTGGAGTCGCTTAGCAAAAAGCACGGCTTTAACCTTACGTTTGAAGGAGGCGAGGCCGAAACCCTTGTCATCGACTGCCCGCTCTTTCACAGGAGGCTTGACATAAGGCGGGCCAATGTGCACTGGGACGGCCAGCGGGGAATATTTGAAATATTGGAAGCTGCACTAGTAGAAAAGTAACAGCCATGTTTGAAAAGCTTCGTGACGACCTGCGAGGCGCCCTGAAAAAGATCACGGGAGCTTCTGACATCAATGAAGAGCTCATCGATTCTCTTTGCAGGGATCTGCAGAGGGCACTCCTTGTGTCAGACGTAAAGGTGGCTATGGTCAAGTCGATTACCGACACTCTTAAAGAGCGCGCCCTCAACGAGCAGCCGCCAAAGGGTCTTTCGCGCAAGGACCACATAATCACGATCCTGTACGGCGAGCTCGCCAAGATGCTCGGATACTCTGGAGAAACCATCAGGACAATAGACAAGTCGCCCGAAGACGATCATTCTGCTGCCACTTCATTCTTCAAGGCCGGCAGGCAAAACACCGTGCTCATGCTCGGAATCCAGGGCAGTGGCAAGACCACGGTTACCGCCAAGCTGTCAAGATGGCTTACAAAACATGGCTACAGGGTAGGGGTAATAGGCGCGGACACATGGCGCCCGGGAGCTCTTACCCAGCTGAAAATGAACTGCAGCAAGACAGGCGTCGAGGTCTATGGCGAAGAGCAGAACAAGGACGCAGTCGCAATCGCAAGGAAAGGGCTGGAGCATTTCAAGGATCAGAACCTGGATGTAGTTATCATTGACACCGCCGGGAGGCACAAGGAGGAGGAGGGCCTCCTGCAGGAAATGAACGACATGCACAAGGTGGTGACGCCGGATCTTGTACTTCTTGTTATTGACGGAACGATAGGCCAGGGAGCCTTCAAGCAAGCGGAAGCGTTCCACAAGGCGGCGCCTGTGGGAGGCATTGTGCTTACGAAACTTGACGGCACCGCCAAAGGCGGCGGCGCGCTGGCTGCGTCCGCAGCGACCGGGGCCAAGGTGCTGTTCATCGGTACCGGTGAAAGGATCGACGATCTCGAGCAGTTCTCTCCCACGAGGTTCGTAGGCAGGTTGCTTGGAATGGGCGACATAAAGGCCCTGCTTGAAATGGCAAAAAACCTCGAAGTGCAGGCCGACGAAAACCAGGCCAAGAGGATAATGAAAGGGAATTTCACGATAGAGGACTTTTACGCGCAGCTCGATTCGGCGAGCAAGCTCGGGTTCAAAAATGTCCTTGATAATCTTCCAGGGCTTTCTGGAATGGTAAAGGAGGACCAGCTGGATGCGATGCAGGTGAGGATGGAAAGGTGGCGATTTATTATCCAGTCGATGACAAAGGCGGAAAAGAAAGAGCCTGACACCGTCAACGAATCACGCAGAAAGCGGATAGCCAGAGGATCCGGCCTGCCAGAAAGCGAGATCAAGGCGATGATAAAGCACTACAATGATTCCAAGGATTTCATGAAGCGCAACAAGGGAAGGGGTGGAGGGTTCCTTGGAAGGCTTGGTCTTGGCTGATGGCGGCAATTCCCTTGCCTCGCAGCTAAAGCAGTACAGGCTCTGCAATCGCTGCTCTGAAAGGCAAGGGGTCATTTCGCGTACGAAACCGAGCCAGCCCTGCCTTATCTGCAGGGGTCTTATGGAGAGACTGGATTCTCTGGCTGAAAAGATCAAGACCGCCGTTTCGGGCTACGAGTTTGACACTTTTCTCGTTGGAGCCACGCTTCCTACCCAGATCTATGAAAGAGAGGACGCCCTGAGGGCGAGGCTAAAGATCCGCGGCATGGAAAGCGTGAAGAACCAGCTGACAAGGGAGATTGGAATCATGCTCTCCAGGCAAACCAGGGGAAAGGTCGACTATCTGAGGCCTGACATTACGATAAGCCTTGCCATTGACAAGGAAAACAACGTTGAAGTAGCGACCAAGTCAAGACCGCTGGCTCTGTCCGGCCGGTACACAAAGAAGGCACCTGGAATGCCTCAAAAGCAGGACAGGTGTCCCGATTGCGAGGGCAAGGGTTGCAGCTCCTGTGAAAATTCCGGGCTTGCGGGTTACGATAGCATCGAAGGCGTGATTGCAAAAAAGCTGATGACAATAACCGGGGGGATAACGCCAAGATTTTCGTGGATTGGAAGCGAAGACCAGAACAGCCAGGTGCTGGGAAAGGGCCGGCCGTTCTATGCGCGAGTTTCCGACCCGAAAAAAAGAAACTTTAGTAAAGTAATAATCAGAGGCAAAGGGGTCCGGGCAGTCCTGGCAGCACAAGACGAACTGCCTACCATCCAGCCTCGGTTTACTGTCAGGACAAGAATTCATGTCAGGTGCGACAAGAACCTGACGAAAAAGGAATTGCAAATGCTCAGAGAACTTGCTGGCAGGCAGGTGAGCTACCACAACCGGTCAAAGATCGCTACGAAGCGGGTCCGTTCTGCAAGCGTTCGCAGGATCGATTCTAGCAATCTGGTGCTAACTGTTGTTGCAGATGGCGGACTGATGATAAAGCAGTTTGTCGGCGGCGAGGAGTACATGAAACCAAACATCTCTGAAGTCCTCGGGTGCAAATGCGAATGCGTAAGGTTTGACATCTTGGGAGTGGAACTTCAGTAACATTTTTGTCTCAGCGCGGCAGATTGTCAGCAGCTAAAGAATGAGCAGCTTTGATCCGCTCTACAAGGTCCGAAATGCCCTTGCAGCACGCGAGATCCCCCAGAAAATCCATGACATGATAATCAAGAGGTTCCCGCTGGTGGAAGAGGGTATCAGGAGGGTCGAGCAGGCGTCAGGGCTAAAGTACCCGTATTTTTACGTCGAGCCGAGCCTCGTCGTTTCAACGTCGGCCGTAGAGTTTACGCACATGGGCATTTTCTTTGCAAGGACAATTCCCGTCGTGGGCGATGACAGGCTGTTGAGAGTCGTCGTACAGGTGACTGCTCCGCTCATAGCGTATGGCCTAAAGGGGACGATACATGCGATTCTGGCCCACGAATTTATGCACTACCTTGAACTTGTGAGCAGGATAGTAAAGATGAGGGTGATATCGGATGAAGTGTCTGGCACTCTTTTCGAAGGCAGATACGCCGACACGGGAAGGCTGCTTGAGGAAAGGGCAGTCTTCAAGTCCGATCCAATGCTGGTAAAGCATATCACCACTCGTTTTCCGGAAGGCTTTAGGGACTTCAAGCTCGAAGATAAGGCAATCAAGCTCTGGATGAACAAGCGCCTTTCCACCACCAGAGTGCCAATAGACGCCAACGTGATCAAGATTCCAATAGAAGCCATGGCCCGACTCCAGGTGGACCAGGCAGTCAGGGATAAGATTTCCGAGTTTGAAAGCGTAAAGCTGCGGAAGAAAAGAAACGGCTATGTCTAGCCTATCGCCAAAAGAACTCGCCGCAATCAAGAAATGCATCGACAAGGTCGCAAAGGGCCGCAAGGTAGCGGCTGCATGCATATATGGCTCAAAGGCGGCGGGCTATTCGCGGCCTGACAGTGACATCGACTTGTTCCTGGTCCTCGAAGAATATCCGTACGCGATAAAGTACGTCTACCTGCGCGAGTCCGGGATCGACGTTTCAGTACTTGCAGTAAGCCGCCGTTCGATTGAAGCTGACGCCCGGCGTGGCATGCTGGGCGAGTTCGCAGTCGGCAGGCTTTTGCATGTCTATGAGCCGGTGATCAATGGCGAAATGATCGATTCCATAGAGCGCACCTACAAGCGAAGGGTGATCCTCGAGGAGCTGGAGAACATCGTGAATTCTGCTGGGATTCTCGGTACCGAGATCATGTTTCCGCTGGAATACATCGCGTTTGCCAAGATAAAGCGAAGGATCTCACTCTACCCCAGTGCCGTCTACAGCTACTACAAGACCTACGCCGGGCCGGAAGCAAAGCGCAACTTGAATTTTGCACTCGGAGGCTACCGCAAAGCCCTCCAAGACATTATTTCCGAAGATAGTCAGTTGTTCTCTCGAAATGACGATCTCTTGCAGATTTCCGAAAAGCGCATTGCTGTTCACAGGGACAGGATCAGGCTAAAGCTGACAAAAAGTCTGCAGGAATTCAGTTCGTACATAGTCCAGACCTATGCGGGAAGAAGGGTCTACCATCTTGCCATCAAGGAGGCCGAATCAAAGATCAGGCGGCATGCCAGGCAGCAAGTAGAACTTCCAGCGATAATGGAATATCCAAGACGAGAATACTGGCGGCTAGCGGAGGGCAAGCTCGTTGCTGAGAGCAAGGACTGGCTCGCAGACCTGATGGCTTTCCGCGGAACAAAAGATTTTGCAGTTTCACGAAAACGCCGGCTTGGAAACGTAAACAGCAGGACAGTCCTATATGTCGTGCGTACGGACTCTGGTGACTACAAGATCGTGGTAAAGGATCTTGCGAGGACAAAGTCGGTAAAGTGGGCGGTTCTGAGCCTCTGGACCTCACCGATAAAGCGTTTCAAGGTAGACCCGATTTCAAGACTCGGCTCTGAATACAGGGCCATCAGGTACGTCCGGGGCCTTGGACTTTGCACGCCTGCGGTAGAAGCTGTAGTCCTGGATAGAAAGCTGCTCGTCACGCGATTCGTAGAGGGGAGAACTCTTGCCGATGTGATAAGGAGCTGCATAAAGGGAAACGACGAGCTTTACCTGCTGGGCAAAGTCGGCTCCCAGGTTGCCATGATCCACAACGCTGGGGCGAGCTTTGGCAACATCAAACCCAAGAACGTAATTGTCAGCGAGGGAAAAATATGTTTCACAGACCTTGAGCAGTTCATCTTTAGCTCTGGCGATCAGATCTGGGACCTGGCACAGTTCCTTGGGTGGGGCCTTAAGGCAATGCGTAACAGTTCCGCGGCCGCAAAGATAACGAATGCGTTTCTGCGCGGCTACCTTGACGAGGCAAAGGACGGATCCAATGTTGGGTCGCTGTCAAGAAGCAGGAGGTACATAGAATCGTTCTATCCTGTTCTGGTTCCGTCTGTGGCGCGGGCCATCAAGAAGGAACTGAGGGATATCGCGAGATAGGCTACTTTTTGCCCTTCTTGGTCTGTTCCTTGTGTGTGAATTCCGTAAAACCGCACCTGCCGCAGGTAAGCCTGTCCTTGTGTTCTGCCATGAACACTCCTTTCCCACAACGAGGGCAGTCCCTCTTTGATCGGGTTACCTTGTCGCCCTGAACCTTGTAGAACTTGTAGACAGAAACCTCGCCCTTTGCAGCCTTTTTGTCAGCCATTACTTTTTCTTACCTCCTGCAGCGGCACCAGCTCCTCCTCCCTTTGATGCCGCGGATTCCTGCTTTGCCTTCAGCTTCGCCGCTTTTTCATCATCCAGTATTTTTTTTCTTTCCTCCTTTGGAAGTGTCCTGAGCATCCTGTAGCGCGGGAGCTGCTTCCCGGCTATCTTTTCGTCGTCATAAACATAGAATACTGCGTGAACGTCAGTCATTCCGGTTTCACAGATCAGGTTTATCGGGATAATCTGTTTCTTGTCAACCGAAAGCTGGGCAGCCATTTTTTCTACCGCCTCGGTCCGCTTGATCTTGCCGGCAGCACCTCTGAACAGCGCCTTTACTTCTCTCCTGTTCATCAGCGAATTCCTGCGATCTTCTAAAGTTTCAACCTCCTGAGTAGACAAAGCGAAGCAGATTGCCCTTTAAAACGAATATAAGTATTTGCATAGGGACCCAAGGAAAATCAAATATACCCAGAAACTCGAGGGATACTGAATGAAATCGTTCTTCCAGGAATTCTGTGATAAAATAGTCACGCTTGACCCGACGATCCGGTTCGCCGGAATTGCAGACGAAGACGGCCACCTTGTTGCCACTGCTGACAGGAAAGGGCTCAAGCCGATCCTCAGCCCGGAGGAAAGGGTGCAGTACGCCATCACGGCCGCGACGCGCCAATATACCAGGCTCCGATGGGAGTACCTGCTGGGCAAGGTAAACTATGCCATGTCGCATTACGCAAAGATAATCAGGGCGACCATCCCTATTGCGGACGAAAATAGCAGGCTCTACTATGTCCTCCTCCTGTCGTTTGAAGTGAACAAGGGAAACGTCCACGACATTATCATGAAAAAGATAGTACCGCTGGTGCGCAAGGACACGAACACATTCCTCAAGAGCAGACGCAACTAGTCACATCGAATGCGCATTTGGCAACGCTTATCTAGAGTTCTCTCGATAGCTGCTGGCAGATGCCGTTTGAAAGCCTCGGCGAATATCTCGAAGTCATTGAAAGTGCAGGGCAGCTAAAGCGGGTGAAGGCGGCTGTCAGTCCGGATCTAGAAATTGCGGAAATAATGCGCAGGCTCATGTATTCTGGAGACTCGCCGGCGGTGCTGTTTGAAAACGTTCAAGGCTCAAAGATGAAGGTACTTGGCAACGCTTTTGGGAGCATGAAGAGGCTTGAGATCGCGCTAGAGACCGACGATTTTGTCGACATCGGCAGGCGCATCGTCGACCTGACAAAGATGAAAATGCCGGCCGGCGTGCTGGGCAAGCTAAAGATGCTGCCAAAGTTGTCAGAGATAGGCGAGTACGGCCCAAAGCATGTCGATAGCGGGCCGGTAACAGACATTATCGAAACTGACAATGCGTCACTGAACTCTATGCCTGTGTTAAAGTCGTTTTCCGGGGATGCCGGCCGGTTCATTACGTTTGGTCTGACCGTCACAAAGCATCCTGAAACCGAGATCCGCAATTTCGGAGTCTACAGGATCCAGATACTCGACGACCGGCACGCGATAATGCACTGGCAGATCCACAAGCGCGGGGCGCAGCACTACAAGATGCTAAAAGAGCAGAACAAGAAGATCGAAGTCGCAATAGTGATAGGAGCAGACCCTGCGACCGTGTTCAGCGCTGTTGCGCCAGTTCCAGAAGGGATGGACAAGTTCCTCTTCTCCGGCATCACAAGAAAAAAGGGAGTTAAACTAGTAAAGTGCAGGACGGTAGATCTGGAAGTGCCTGCAAATGCCGAGATAGTTCTCGAAGGATACGTGGATCCCAATGACATCAGGATGGAAGGCCCGTTTGGAGACCACACAGGATATTACACTCCAGCCGAGCCGTTTCCAACGTTCACGCTGACCGGAATGATGAGGAGAAATGACCCCATTTACCTGACAACCGTGGTGGGCAGGCCAGTCCTCGAGGACGCGTATATTGGCAAGGTGATAGAGCGCTCGTTCCTGCCTCTTGTCCAGATGTTCCATCCCGAAGTGGCCGACTTTTCCATGCCTGCAGCAGGGTGGTTTCAAGGGCTTGCGATAATATCGATAAAGAAGCAGTACCCAGGCCAGGCAAAGAAGGTGATGATGGGCCTCTGGGGGATGGGCCAGCTGTCGCTGACCAAGATGTTTATCGTAGTAGATAGCGAAATCAACGTGCACGACATCAACGACGTGATATGGGCCGTGACTACGCGTGCAGACCCTGCCCGTGACACCGTCATTATCAACAACACGCCGACTGATACTCTGGATCCGGCGTCTCCTCTTGTGAACCTTGGCTCAAAGCTGGGCATCGACGCCACAACAAAAACCCGCGAGGAAGGATACATGCGCGAGATCCAGCAGCTCGTAGAAGTGGACGAAAAGACCAAGAGTATTGTTGACAAGCGGTGGAGCGAGTACTTTAGTGGTACTTTATGATCGCGTACGAATTGTCCCGCTCTGCTACTCGAAATCCGGCCTGCTTTACCGCCGCAATTATACGATCAGAGGTCAGCTCTGTTGACCTTGCCCCCGTCGCGCTCACCACCTCTTCTCCGATGAGAGTGCCTCCAAAGTCATCAGCTCCGTAGTTTAGAGCGAGCTGCGCCATCCCGATCCCGTTGGTCAGCCACGACGACTGCAGATGATCTATGAGCCCGGAAAACATTATCCTCGAAATCGCAATCATTTTCAAGAGATTCAGGCCGCCTGAAGGGTACTTGATCAGTCCCTCTGCCTGCATCTCTGTCCTGTTCGGCTCAAAACTCCAGGGGATAAAGACCATAAAGCCCCGCGTCCTGTTCTGCAGTTCGGCGATTTTCATTATGTGGCTGGCGCGTTCTTCGTCAGTTTCAACGCTTCCATACATCATTGTCGCCACAGATTTCAGTCCCAGCTGGTGCGCCTCCTCCATTATCCGCAGCCACTCGTGGCTCTTTATCTTTAGAGGGCTGATCTCTTCTTTCACCCTGTCCTCGAGGATCTCTGCCCCGCCGCCGGCGAATGTGTCCATTCCGGCCGCCTTCAGCCGGGCCAGCACCTCTCTTGTACTGCTCCTCTCCACCTTTGCTATCATGTCAACTTCGGAGGGCGAAAGCCCGTTGATCCCGACCTCCGGGCACCTGTTCTTTATCGCTTTGAACGCATCTTCGTAGTATTGAATTCCCAGGTTCGGGTTGTGGCCGCCCTGAATAAGAACCTGGGTTATGCCAAACATTTCACGCGACGTGGCTACCCTCCTGACTATTTCGTCCACCGGCACGGTATACGTTTCTTCGTGTCCTGGTGGCCGGTAGAATGCGCAGAATTTGCAGTAGGTTACGCAGACGTTCGTGTAATTCAGGATAATGTTGTTGATAAAAGTAATAGTGTCTCCGAAGAGGCGGTTGCGCAGGATGTTGGCCACGAGGCCCATCGAGTACACGTCGTCAGATTTGACGAGCCTGATGCAGTCATCAAGGCCGAGCCGGCTCCCTTCAAGGGCGCGGTCCAGTATATCGCTGATTTCTGATTTTCTGATAAAGTCCTGCACCAGTCTGCTCTGCAACTGTGGTTCGTGGGCGTTTATTGATATTTATTCCTTCAAGTCCTCGCCCGACAACGATTTATAATGACCTCTGGAGCAGTCATCGGTGTTTGCAAAAGAGCGAGCCGGTTGCAGGCGGTACTCCTGCGCTTGAAAAGGCGCTTGCGGGAGAGGAGCTCTCGTACAGCGACGGCGTGCAGCTGATGCAGGAAGAAAACCTTTTCGTTCTTGGATCTGCGGCTGACAAACTCCGCCGCGACATTTGCGGCGACACAGTTACTTTCGTATCATCCTATTATCTCAATTACACCAATGTGTGCGCCGCCAGCTGCCCACTGTGCGCCTTTTATAGAAAGGGGGGCGAGTCCGACTCCTACACCCTTACTGCTGATCAGATAGTCGCAAGGGCAAAAGAAGCTGTGGACAAGCTTGGCGCCACAGAGCTCCACATAGTAGGCGGGTTCCATCCAAAGCTCGGCCTTGACTATTATGAAAAAATGATGCAGGCTATCAAGGCGGAAAGGCCAAAGGTCACGATCAAGGCGTTCACTCCCGCAGAGATCTTTTTTATCGCAAGGCTGACGAAGAATTCTATCAAAGAAGTGCTGTCGCGGTTAAAGACCGCGGGGCTTGACGCGCTGCCAGGCGGAGGTGCCGAAATATTCCACCCTGAAACGAGGAACAAGATAGTTGTGGGCAAGTGCTCCGGAGAGGAATGGCTTGACACTGCACGCCAGGCGCACGAACTTGGGATAAGGAGCAACTGCACCATGCTCTTTGGCCATGTTGAAAAGCCCGAGCACATTGTGGATCATGTCATAAAGATAAGGGAGCTCCAGAAAAAGACGGGTGGCTTTACCACATTCATTCCGCTAAAGTTCAGCCTTGAAAATACCGAGCTTGAGCAAAAGGGTCTGGTTACGGCTGAAAGCCCGTCGCCATACGACCTGCGCGTGATTGCGGTATCGCGCCTGCTGCTGGCAAGTGTCCTAAAGAACATCTCTGTGTACTGGGTGGCACTAGGCAAGAAAGTGGCTCAGGTGGCTCTTTCGTATGGTGGAAACGATATGGTGGGAACCGCACACTCTGAAGAGATATTCAGGGCGGCTGGCAAGTCTTCGGGAACTTCACTTGAGGAGCTGGCAAGCATGGTCAGGGAAATAAAGCGTGAGCCGGCACAGCGCGACACTTTTTTCAACATCATCCGCAGGCTCTAGACAACTTCAATCTTTACTTCTCTTTCTATCAGCTTCGCTTCCCTCGCCAGTTCAAACATCCTTTCGATTGCCTTCCTGCCCTTCTGACCCATGTCGAGCGTGAGATCGTTGACGTACATCTTCACGAACTCTGTTATCGTCTCCTTTGGCTGGCCCCGTCCGTACTGCATCGCATAGTCTACCGCTTCTCCTATGTTCTGAAGGCCGTAGGCAATCGATCTTGCAAATAGCTCACTGAAATCCTGTATCGTCTGCCTGTCCATCGAACGCATGCTTGCCACGTTGATCCCGAGCGGGACAGGAAGACCTGCATTTTTGGCAGCCCACCAGCTGCCCAGGTCAAAGACCTTCACGAATTTTTTTCTGTCATAGGTTATCTGCGCCTCATGAATAACAAGCCCCGCGTCTGCCCTGCCGGAATCAACCGCATCGGGTATCGCTTCAAAGGACATCTCGGCTGCCTCGAACTTGCCTATCGCAAGCATGAGAAGAAGGTTGGCCGAAGTCAACTTGCCCGGAATTGCGATCGTTGCCCTGCCAAGCTCAGAGGCATCCATTTTCTTTTTTGCGATGACTATCGGGCCATAGTCCAGCCCAAAGCTACCGCCGCTCCTCAGGATAACATAGTCGTCCAGATAGCCAAGCGCGTGGGCCGATATGGCGGTGACATGCAGCTCATGGTTTAGGGCCCTTTTGTTAAGCGTTTCAATGTCCTCGACTACATGTTTTATCGTCAGCCGGGACCTAACTCTGCCGGTAGCCATGCCATAGAACATGAACGCGTCGTCGGCGTCGGGCGTATGGCCCACCGTTATCTCCATCGCCTCAGGGTTCTTGCACTGTCAATATTAAATTAATGCGGACGGCAGGGTGATCCGCTGATGTGATCTTTCGTCGTCCTATTTTCTCTTTACCTTGAACGCGACGCGCATGACTACCTGGTACTCTACTATCCTGTCATCTGACACGATTACGTTCATCTTCGTCACTTCTGCAGTCCTGATGTCCTTTACCGTCTGTGCTGTTTCTGTAACGGCATTTTGCACGGCATCGTCGAATCCCTTTGCCGATTCGCCAAGGATATCGATGTACTTGAATACCATTCTAGGCCCGCCCCCCGGTTCTTGCCATCTTAGCCACCCTCGCATGCATAGTCTTGTTTGTTGACATGAGAGCTGCTCACTGCAGTGGAAATAGTTAAACTTTTTGTTTATAACCGAATATTAGTGTGAAACTTGCAGAAATGCACATGGGTCATATTCCTAATTTGAATTCTTTTTATAGAAGTGCTAAAATACAACATTGTTGTCTAGAACAAGTGGGATGACTTCACCAGGAAACGGACCAGGTGCCGAGCACGCTAGCGTGACTGCCGGCAACATTGCGGCTCTTCTGGCATCACCCGTGGGCGAGGTAATGAAGTCAGATATCGCAATACTTGAAACCAGCAGCAGCGCCGAAGAGGCACTTGCAGCCATGCAGGAGAAGAATGCGCGCAGCATACTCGTTTCCAACAAGGGCGAGGTAGTAGGAATCGTCAGCAAGACCGACGTGCTGTTCAAGGTGACCTCCCAGGGTAGAAACCCCGGCAAGGTAAAGCTGCGCGAGATAATGACAAGCCCCGTGCTGGCCGTGAACCCCCAGACGACGATAAAAGAAGCTCTTGCCCTGATGGACAAGAACAAGGTCAGGCAGGTCATGGTTCACGCGTACGCCGCTGCGCTCGGAATGCTATTTCGAGAAGACGTTTCGGAAAGGATGGAAAAGATCTCCCTGGCAGTCGAAGAGAACGCGATTTCTGGCGGTGCCGCCTGCATTATCGACACAAAAGCAATATCGTACACCGTAAACGCCGCAAAGGCGAACTTTCAGTGCCCCTACTGCGGCTCGCCGTTTGACACAACGGAAGGGCTTTCAAAACACATCGACAGGCTGCATGAAGAAGCCGGCGTGCTTGAAGGCGACTACCGAAAGATGATGAAGTGACCGGCGGCTAGTTTATCGCAGGCAAGATACATTTAATAGTCCTGCGCAAAACTTTTTTCGGTTGAGTGCATGCCGAAGTTCAAGTCAACTCAGGATATCCTGAGGATTATCGGTAACAAGGACCAGATCCGTAATTTTGGAGTCATTGCACACGTAGATCACGGCAAGACTACCATGAGCGACAGCCTGCTCGCAGCTTCAGGCATCATATCACCCTCAGTCGCCGGCCAGGCCCTTGCACTCGACTCTATGAAGCTGGAACAGAACCGGCAGATGACAATCAGGGGAGCAAACGTTACACTGTTCTACGAAACCGAAGGCAAGGAATATGTCATCAACATGATAGACACTCCGGGCCACATCGACTTTACCGGCAGGGTGACCCGTGCGCTGCGCGCTATAGACGGTGCAGTGGTCGTATCAGACTCGGTCGAAGGCATCATGACCCAGACAGAGACAGTTACCAGGCAGGCTCTGGAAGAGCGCGTCAGGCCGGTGCTTTACATCAACAAGATAGACCGGCTCGTCAAGGAGCTAAAGCTGGACGCAAACGCGATGCAAAAGTGGCTGATGAACATTATCACCCACTTTAACCAGCTGATTGACATTTACGCAGAACCCGAAGTCAAGGAAAAGTGGAAGGTCAGCATCCAGGGAAACACGGTGGCATTTGGCTCCGCGAAGGACAGATGGGGCTTTAACTTTAACATGTGGAGCAAGACCAAGATCGGCTTCAAGGAAGTCTATGAAGCATACACCTCTGAAGATCCCAACGCCATCAAGGAACTCGCGCAGAAATCCCCGCTCCACGACGCGGTCCTTGGAATGGTTGTCCAGCACCATCCTCCTCCTCACGTTGCGCAGAAATATAGAATTCCGAAAATCTGGCAAGGCGATCTGACCTCTGACATCGGGAAGTCTCTTGTGGCGTGTGACGAGAAAGGCCCCGCGCTAATGATGGTTACGACCATTAACGTCGACCCGCAGGCCGGCAGGGTTGCGACAGGAAGGCTTTACTCTGGTACCATAAAGGACGGCGACGATATTTTCCTTATCGACGCCAAGAGGCCTGGCAGGGTTCAGTCCGTCAACATCTACATGGGCAACACGAGAGAAATAGTCAGCGTGATTCCTGCCGGAAACATCCCGGCGCTTCTCGGGCTTGACTATGCTGTTGCAGGTGAAACTATATCGACCATAAAGGGCGTACCGGCGTTTGAATCGATAAAGTACGTTTCAGAGCCCGTGGTCACGATAGCGGTGGAGCCAAAACATCCCAAGGACCTGCCCAAGCTGGTTGAAAACCTCCGCAGGATTACTGTGGAAGATCCTAACCTTATTGTAAAGATAAACGAAGAGACCGGGGAGACGCTGATGGCAGGCATGGGCGTGCTCCACCTGGAGATTGCGACATCGCTTTTGCAGGAGGCTGGACTGGACATCGTCACCACCCAGCCGCTCATCAATTACAGAGAAACCATCAGGGCAAAGGCAGGGCCCATCATGAGCAAGTCGCCCAACAAGCACAACAAGATATTCATGCGCATCGAGCCCCTGCAGGACGACATTTTGGACCTGATAAGGACGGGCAAGATAAAGGAAGACATGGACAAGAAAGAAATGGCCAAGATTCTGAGGGAGAAGGGATGGAGCGCGGACGAGGCAAGGAGCGTCTCTGCCGTCGACATTTCCGGCAACATGCTGGTGGACGAGACAAAGGGAGTCCAGTTCCTCCAGGAATCAATGGACTCTATTCGTTCCGGTTTTGACGACGTGATCCACAACGGCCCGATTGCAAAGGAACAAGTGCGGGGAGTAAAGTTTGTCCTTCACCACTATGTCCCGCATGAGGACCCGGCACACAGGGGACTCGCGCAGCTCATGCCGGCGACCAGGAGAGCTATGCTGGGCTCTATGCTTATCGCAGATCCTGTCTTGCTGGAGCCCATACTTGGAGTTGAAGTAAAGTGCCCGCAGGAGCAGATAGGCGCAGTCGGCAGCGTTCTCGCAGGCAAGCGCGGCAAACTCCTAAATGTCGAGCAGAAGGGAATTGTCGCGATCATTCAGGGCGAAGTACCGGCATCAGAAACGTTTGACCTATCAGAAAAGATGAGGGGAGCCACTGCCGGTAAGGCGCTCTGGAACACTTATTTCAAGTCATGGCTGCCAGTTCCAAACTCGATCTTCAGGACGCTGGTTGGAGATGTTAGGAAGAGAAAGGGACTCAATCCGGATCCACCAACGCCTGACGAATTCATTGACAAGGAGTAAAAAGGGAACGCCCCCCGCCTGAGCACGAAAACATGACGCATCTACGTTAGTTCGTACGGTATGATTGGTTGGAGAATGGTTATAGTAATGACGTGAAATCTCAGAGTCTATGAGTCTGGAGATAACACGATCTCTGAGAGGGTGTCTAGGTGAACTGTACTATAAGGAAGGGTGTGATCAAAAAGGATGGGCGTATTGTTCGCTTGAAAATATCTACAATAACAAACAGTTCGAAACCAACCGAGTCCTTGTTTTCAAGAAGGGATTCAACAGAATCAACGTCAGGATCCCTGAAAAGCTTGTTGCTGAGGTAAAAGACCGCGCTAGACCTACAAACCACAAAGATGGCAAGCCAAGCTTTGTGTTTGATTACCTTGCGTGTAGAGTTGGAAGGAAAACTTTTCCCCAATTGATTGAAGCTGTCCCGCCGTTCTATCTCTGTTGGGCGGAGATCAAGACCGGAGGAAGTGGATTTTCAGACAATCAAGTGAAGGCTCTCAGCAGAATAACCTTGCCTCTAGCACTTTTCTACATAGAGGACGTGCTTGCACCTCCAGAGGAAATAGACATTGAGTGGGACATGAAATCTGGGACGCAATGGCTTAAGGAGATAGAAAAAGAAGATCAGGATTCCGAGGATGACGACGGAATCTACTATTACTAGGCATGACACTCAAGGGTCAGAAAAACCACTATAACGTGAAACTCCTTCGAAGGTACGGGGTTTCTATCAATCTGAAGAATAACAAAGTTTGTTTGAAAGGTGGAAAGGACATTTTTACAGGCCAGCAAGAGGTCGAGGAATGGTTCGTTACCCAGATCCCGTATGAGAGGATCGCGGCTACGGGAAGAATGTATCGCAGAATAATTTGTCGGAAGCAATCACCTACAAATGTTCAATTATCGGACCAGAGAAGCCCTCTCGATGATAGGAACTCCGCCTATCTTTGGGGTTTGTGTATTGATTGGATCCATGCTATTTTCCTTTCCTCTTATGCTTCAAGAACAGGTATATGGCCAGGATATCTGCACAACAATAGTAGCAAAGTATGCTCAGAATTCCGGAGCACTAGGTGCAAAGACCTACCCATCTAGCACGGATTGTGAAGTAGCTTTTGACGGACATACTCTGTACGCGGATTACGAAAATGGTAGCATCTATCAGATCTATGACCCACCGGCAGTAATGATATTGGAAGGCACAATAATGGACAAGTGGACGAGCCTTGGTGGAGAACAGGGCGTACTTGGATTCCCCACCGAAGATCAAAAGAATACCCTGCCATCAGGTGGCCCAGGACAGTCACAAGTCTTTCAGCACGGAATCATTCTCTTAAAACCCGGTAATGTAGCTAAGTGGCTGAAAATTGGGGAAATTCGGGATTTCTATGCAGAGCATGGATGGGAGCAGGGTCAGCTGGGCTATCCAGTGTCCGAACCGCAAACAGGCGCAAGTTCTGGTTCAGAGTACCAACAGTTCGAGAATGGATACATTTACTTTACACCTTCTAAAGGGGGTTATATTACCTCTGACAGGGATGACAGTCCAACCATGGTCCTTCCTTCAATAACAGTGGATGCCACAGACACGAACGGAGCAATAGTCACTTATACGGTACAAGTGCAGGATGACTATGACCCCGGGATTTCAGCCTCATGTAACTATCCTTCCGGTTTCCTGTTCAATATTGGCACAACGACGGTTACCTGTACGACAGCTGATTCAATAAATGCGCCCGTAGTCAAGCAATTTACCGTAACAGTGAAAGGAAATTCAGGTCCGGCGCCCCAAATCCCGCCAGCAAATGATCCATTGCCTCCGGTTCCTGGAACAGCGCCACACACACTGAATGCTCTAGTTAAGGGCAAGCTCGTGGCTGTTGATGTAATGTCCAGTTCCAAGATCACCAATTTCATCCTCGATGAGAAGACTAAGCGGTTATCATTTAGAGCGGAAGGAGAGAGCGGAACGATGGGAACGGTTGAAGTATCAATTGGTAAGATACTTGAAGGCCCTTACACCGTGACAGTAGATGATCGAGTGACGACTGATTTTGAAGTAGGCAATGATGCGAGTGGCATAGCGACAATTACGATCTCATACACCCACAGCGTCCATAGCATAACTATTGCGGGTACAAACGTAATTCCAGAGTTCCAGCTCATTGGGATCCTCATCGTGCCCGGGTTGGTGGCCGCCGTCTTGATTGCAAGGCTAAGTGGTAGAAAATCAGTCCCAACATTCAAAGCTCGATAAGCGATATTTACGTAGATTCATTGCGTGTCTTTTCCTCAACTGATTTCTATCCCTTAGCCGGAATCGCTTTGTATTTGCATTAAGGTTGCTCTCTCCCATGACGGGCTGTATCGCTTCAGGTCCTAGGATTGAGGCGCGGGCGCAGATGGACCTTTACCAAAGAATGATTTTACATGTGGTCTATAGAGATAGTAGAGAATAATCGCGCTAATGATTATGCTGATTATTCCTCCGAAATTTCCGCTGGCTAACGAAATAGCGTTCAGTACAATACCGATGATTGAAAGCACTACAGTCAGAGTCCAAGCCCAGCTCATGCCTTTCATCAGTCCGTAAGCAACAATGAATGATATGATCCCGAGGATGATCAGGATGATGCCTACAGCAATAGCCGCGGTGCCTATCAGCCAGGCGGGGACGCCTGAAAGGTCAGTGTTGGTCGAGAGTGATGGGAGGATAGAGCCCGCCGCAACAAGGACGAGTCCTCCAACCAGCATAATGATTCCGCCAATAATATTGAGAATTGCAATTATTGTTACGCCAGTAGGCCTGCGTGCGGCGCCAGCTGTCAATGAATCTCTTAGCCGTTCACTTGCATTTCAATGCTTTGTTGGACTTTGATTGGTCAAGACTGCCTCTTTGGAAACGTACCAGCACATGAATCATGTGAAGTTTGGACCACTTTCAGCTGTACATCGTTGCCGCAATGCCCTAAAGGAATACAATGAAAACTTAATCATTGGAGTGGTAATGCGCTTCGACTGGATGTGGGAAAAACTTACTATAGGCGCTCGATGTTTCAATTTGCGATGTTCCATGTCGGCATGACGGCCAAGAACCTGGTATTCGCACTTCTTGCGTTCGTGGTCATTTCGATCTTGGTGCCATTTCAGTCGCAAATATTCAAACCCGACTTTCCAGATGCTGCTGCAGCGACGATTACCAGGCCAAATATCGTTGTCATCATGGTCGATGATCTGGAGAAAAGATCCCTGGACATAATGATCCAGAACGGGCTCGTCCCCAACTTGAAGCGTCACATCATAGACAAGAGCATAGAATTCTCCAGCTCCTTCGTGACTTATCCGCTATGCTGCCCGTCAAGATCTACCTTTCTCACCGGCCAGTATCCCCATAATCACAATGTCTGGTCCAACGCGCTCCCAAACGGCGGCGCGAGCAAGCTCGCCGACAGCTCGACCATCGCTGTGTGGCTACAGGACGCCCAGTATCATACGGGATATGTTGGCAAATATCTGAATGCCTATGGTGTCGATACCCCGGAAACCTACGTGCCTCCGGGCTGGAACGACTGGCAGGCTACAGTGGGAGACTCTACCTACGCCATGTATTCATACACGGTAAACGACAACGGAGTGCTCGTAAAATATGGCAAAAAATGGAGTGACTACCAGACCGACGTTCTTGCCAAGAGGACCGTGGACTATATCAAGGAAAGAGAGTCAAGCGATGCCAAGCCTTTCTTTCTTTACATAAATCCTCTCGCGCCGCACACGGATCACACCACTGCTGACTGCACGATGAATTATGGAAGGATACAGACTACTGTTCCTCCCGAACGCTACCGTGGCACTACTGACGATATTGAGATGCCTCGGCCTCCATCGTTTAACGAAGCTGACGTGAGTGACAAGCCGCAGGGGTCCCGAGCGCCTCCTCTCAACGGCGCACACATTGCTTGTCTTGAGAACTATTTTCACGATCGCCTAGAGTCAATGCGGGCGGTGGACGACCTGGTTCAGAAGGTAGTGTCGGCACTTCTGAGTAACGGAGAACTTCTCAAGACTGTCATCGTATTCACATCAGATAACGGGTATCTTCTTGGGGAGCACAGGCTTCATGCCAAGACCCGGATCTACGAAGAGTCCATTGGCGTTCCACTCTACATGCGAGTTCCCAATGTCGCGCCGCAAACAATCGACAAGCTTGTGACTAACAATGATCTTGCGCCGACATTTCTTCAACTTGCACAGGCCAAGGCCGACATCAAGATAGACGGGAGGTCTCTCATCCCGCTGATAGAAAATCCAAACGGCAGCTGGAGAAAGGGATTCCTGGTAGAGACACCAAAGTATTCCGCCATTCGGACGCAGGACTATGTTTATGCATCTCACAGCAATGGCGCCAAGGAGATCTATGACCTCGATAATGATCCCTTCGAGCTGCAGAACGTGAGCGGAAAAGCACCATGGAATATGAAGATATCAGCGCTTGAGGATTGGCGCAGGGCACTGGTCAATTGCGAGGGTACGACCTGCAAGGGTATTGAGAACAGGACGCCTCCGTAGGTTCGAAACTATCTGTCGGCTAGTGGCCCTCTTGAGGAATTTTGCTTATCTTGTCCCTGTATCAAGTGCATCGATGTTCCATAGTCATTTATTAATAACGCAAGGGGCGCGGTATCATGAAATCGCCTATTCTCCTCGGCGCGTCGCTCCTGGCGGCTACAATGCTTGTTTCCTATGGGCCGGCATATTCGGACTTTCCAGACGGCGAAGCAGTCCCGGCTGAATGCAAACCGGCGAATGAAGGCACTGAATTTGTGCATACCTTTGGCGTCTCAAAGTTCCCTGTAGGACCCGATCCTAACGAGCCAATCTTTCCGGGAGACGATGTCATTGCTATAGCCAACTTTAACAATCCTCTGAATCCGCAATTTCAGACCGAAGATATTACAGAGATAAGGTTCCTCTGGTTTGACGGGACTGGCACGCTGCAACAGGAAACCGTCGTTCCGGTTGATACGGACATCCAGACGATAGCGGAGGACAAATTCCTTGGCGTCTACGGAGCTGGAACTACGTGGGAGGTCGTGGCTTGTTATGAAGGCACCAATTTAGAAGGAATTGATCGAACTATTGGAGTCAATACCATCCACCTTGATGTCGACTCATTCTTTGTGCTACCTGAATCGCAGTTGGGAGCAGCAGCTCTTATCAGCGCATCGCTTGCATCAATGGGCGCTTTCATGTTCCTGAGGAATAGGCACAAATAGGCAAGTGCGACCCACCCTTCCCCTTTCTTCTGTCCGGGCCAACGATCTCCCAATTATGAGGGCATCAAGATTGAATATTTTTGAAATTCAATGTTTATGTTTTCGCTAATGGTGGCGAGCAAAATGCTGAAAAGATCCGATCAGATATGAAGTCATAAAGACAACTGGCCAGAAATTTCAGACCCGACGTGCTAGGATCGCATTACTCTTTTATAGTAGCAAGATATCGAGAATGTCGGTGGGATGTTGGGGAAGGTTGATACTGCAGCTTCAATTTTGGAGCTGACGACGGAAGGCGCGTCAAGGCAATACTTGAAGAACAGAACCGATCTGTCCGGCGACGAACTCGAAAATTATCTCACCATGCTTGAATCAAAAGATCTGATTCGAATCTTGAAATCTGGTATCGGCAAGGAAGCAACTGCAACCATAAAGATCACGAAAAGAGGAATTCAATTTCTGAATCTCTACGGTTCAATTACAGCAAAGTATCTCACGCTTCCCGCAAGGTGACAGTTGCCGCACAATTTGATTCTGGTTCTTGCCGGGATTCCATGAATCAATACTGGCGAATGGGTTTAAGAATAGCCGTCTTGTTCTGTGCTCCTGTATGGTAAGAGTAGAAAATTCAAAGACCGTGAACGCAGCGCAGAAGGAGATATTTGCCCTGATTACTGATTTTGAAAAGCTCCCTTCAAGGTTTCCCAACAGGTACCGCTCGCTGAAGGTCTTGCAGCGGTCAGGCAACACGGTGACTGTCGAGGAGGATGTCATGGCGGCCGGCAGGGAGTTCCATCAGATCACCAGGCATCAGCTGGAGCCAAACAGCAAGCTCAGAAGTGAAGTAATAGAAGGCGATACAAAGGGCACGAGGGTGATAATAACTCTGGAACCAGAGTCATCAGAAAGGACAAAAGTGTCGGTGGATGCAGATCTAAAGCTTGGCAAGATGGGTTCGATGCTCGGGGTCTTTGCCAAGGGCAAGATAAAGGAGGGGCTGGAGCGCATGATTGACGAATTTGAGAATAAGGCGAAATCTGTCTAGCCTCGTCGACGCATTCTTTTATTTGGCATCTCATAGTATTTTCGATCATACTACTGCCCGCCAGAAAGTGGATGCGACAGGCTTGACTCGGAACGACGCGAGTCAGAATGATTTTGCAAAAGTTCTAAACGAGGCTCAGGCATACCTACATCGATGGAGGCGGCAGGGCTTGCAGCATTTGACATGGACGGAACCCTTATTGATGGAAGGCTGGTCTTTGCACTAGCTGAGAAATTCGACCTTGCACCAAAGGTAAGGGAGATACAGGCAAGCGGCAAGCTTGGGAATGTCCAGACCAAAGAAATTGCCGACCTTTTCGCCGGGTTGACGGAAAAAGACATTGATTCCGCCACTAGATCGATCCCACTCACAAAGAATTGCGAGCGCGCGATAGCGTCGCTGAAAAAAAAGAATTACAGGATCGGGATCATAAGTGACAGCTATACCGTCGCCGCAGGACTCGTGGCCGGCCGCTTGGGCCTGGACTTTGTGGCGGCAAACGAGCTAGAAATCATTGACAGCAAGCTCACCGGCAGAGTAGATATGCCACTCGGATGGGAAAAGATAGGATGCTTCTGCAAGATCTCTGTCTGCAAGCGATATCATTTGGAAAAGTACGCCCGCGAGTTTGGAGTACCCATGGAAGCCACGATCGCAGTCGGTGATACGAAATCTGACATATGCATGATACAGAGGGCATCAACTGGGATCGCATTCATGCCAAAGGACGAGCAGATAGCACACGCAACCGATAAAGTCGTGCGAGAGCCTGACCTATTGAAAGTGCTGGATTTTATTTCTTGAATCCTGCCTGGTCTATCCCGTGGCATGCTAGGTGATGCTTCAGGAAAGTTTACAGCTTGAAACCGACTTTATCGTTCGAGCAATCAAAAAGGGTGCAATGATCAGTGCGGGTATGCTTGCTGCTATGAACAGTGTCTGGAAGGGGGCAAGCGCGGCAGCGCTTGTGCCTGCGCCAGCAATTCCTATCCCAAGAAGGGCGGAAAAGATGCTCCCTGCGCACGTGGGGCATCCGACAAACAGCCCACTTGATGCCCCTATCCCACCCAAAATTGAAGTCTTGGCCTGCATGGACTTTCTCTGCCTGTACGCATAGATGCTCAATGCGGCGTTAAAGCCAACGAGTGCTGACACAACTGCAGCAAGGATCACGTTTACAGGTATTACGAGAACCAGAAAATGGTCTGTGATGTATACCGTTAGCATCGGTACGTATCCGGGGGCGCCGCAACACGGAATCATGTCAATGGACGGAACCGGGATCCCCCTTTCAGTAAACGAAACGTCAGCGCGGTAAACCAGTATCTGCGACAGGAATCCAAACAGCACTCCGTACGCGACAGCAGCAACAAATGCAATCTTTCTGTATTCTGCATTCTGAAAAGGCGCACTGACAAACGACATCAGGCTGCTGCTTCCCGCAGTCCGAACCTGCTCGGATCGCAAAAGTGTGTACGCCCCGTACATCGCAGAAGCCATCGACGCGGCGGTAATGGCAAGAATCGCGTATGCTAGATTTGTCAGGTGCTGCGCCGGAACAGCAAGGTCAGAAGATGGCACCGTAAGCCGGGAATAGAGTAAGAAAGCGATGACAAGGGAAAAGAGTCCTGCAAAAAGCACTCTAAAGCCGCTCTCGCGCATGTGACGCCAGCGCAGGTCCTCCATCTCTCGAGCCCGATCGAAATGCCGCCAGCTGTAAATTAAATCCTACCGTCTGAATGAAAGCCTTAATTCTTGGTATGCATATCGTATCCTGGATGCCAGAGCTTTCTCCGAAGGAAGAAGCGGAGTACATCTCTGCCAAGATAAGCCGCGTCGGATTTGTTGACCAGATGGGGCTCGAGGGCATCGTGATTCTAAAGTCAGACGACGGAAAAGAGTTCCCCATGCGAGCTTTTTCCGGAGAGGTTGCACGGCACATCTCGAGATTTCAGGAAGGCGACAAGGGCAGCATTCCCACGATATACAATCTGGTTGAAGAAATAACTGTATTACAAGATCTCCTTCTGGTAGAGGTAAGAGTCTACCAGAGCGGCTCTGTCCTTCGCGCAAACCTCTATTTCAAAAAGAGGGACGGAAAGCTGGTCCTGCGCAACTACCGTGCGTCGGACTCTATAGCGCTGGCCGCATACTTTGACATCCCGATAAAGGTAAGAAAGAACCTCTTTGAAGAGCCAATAGAACACTGATTCTCATCTGGTTCGACGATCGGTGTGTATCCAGCTATGAGGGTATCCACCCGATCTGCTTCTCATGTTCTGACTGGAAAACTCGGACATGTGCACAGGTGTCTCTCAAATGCTATCACTAGACGTATGTAACTCGCGCAACGCGTCGAGGCGCCAGACATACAACTCCTTTTAAAAGATCAGAGAGAAGGGAACGGTATGATGACCGAGGTTGAAGACTCTTCTCTAGATGAACTGGAATCCATTGCAAAGAGAGTGCTTACCAAGAATGCAGAGAAAAGACAGGCAGAACGAGCAACTGAGAGTACTCCTAAGGGTGTAATCCCGACCAAAGTCATCAGCTCTGTTGAAGTTAGTTATTCACCCAAGACCGTCACTCCGCCTCAAGCTACCATTCCACCCAAGGCGCCGGAAATAAAACCCAAGAAGGCGCGAGCAAAGAGCCACGGAACAATATCTGCCATCAGGGCATCGCATCGAAAGGAGCTAAAGGACATCAAGGCCAAGCACAAGACTGAGCGAAAGCAGTTGAAGAATGCCCTTGACGAGCAGGTAAAGAAAAGCAGAAGCGACCTAAAGATGTGGATGGAAAAGGCGATGAAGGACCACGAGTCCCGGATTAGCAAGATGGTGGCCGATAACGCCAGCCAGAATACCGCTTTGCGAAGTGATGTCAAAGGTATCCTGGATGGACAGACCAAGGAATTGAAACAGACCTGCGCTGATGCAGTGATTAGTGTAAATCAGGAAGAGCTGGAGAGGCTGGTGAACTGGTTCCATGAAGAATTCATGAAGGAAATAGACACCAAGTCAAAACAGTATGAAGTTCTAAAGACTTCTTCAGAAAATCAGGCCAACAGAATGATTGGAGAAATAGACACCAAGAACCAGCGAATAAAAGTTCTTGATCAAAAGATCCTGGACCTCGCACAGCGCCTGCCAAAGGACGTAAGGCAAGCACTGTTTGAGGAACTGGGGTTGCAGCATCTCGTCCAGGAACAAGAGCGAGCAAAGGAAAGGGAGAAGGAGCTAAAGAAGGAACAGAAGCAGGGCTTTATGAGTAAACTGTCTTCGCTCTTCAAGAAGGCTCCAAAGAAACCCAAGCCAGCAGCCCAGCCCGAGAAGCCAAAGAAAAAGGAAGAGCAAAAGAACCTTCGCAAGCGCCAGGCTCCGGCACAAGTCATTGCAGAATAATTTCTAACCCCGGTAGAGTAGATCAGGTAACGACATCGCGCAGCTTTCTCTGCGCAGCTGCCTGTTTTAGCTCCATTGCAATCCTGCGGCCCACACCCATCACCACTCCATGCTGATACTTTGTATACGGGCTCGTGGTCGCCATTATTGGATTCCCAGGCACTCTCAGTGAGACGTCATACACGACGAAATCCAGGTCGACTGTCACGGCGCTCTGCAGAGATATCGGGCCGACAACTCCTGGGGGGTATTCTTTTCTTGCGGCCACTGCGAACTTGTCGCCCATCTCAAAGACCTTTTCAAGTAACGACTCTCTGATGCTGGCAGGCGTGTGCCCAACTTCGATATTCTGCGTTTGCAGGTCAATCTCCATCTGCTGCCTTGCGGGAAGCGACACGAAATCATGAAGGTTCGTCTGAAGCCTCCTTTCTATCCCAAGGAATTCTGTCTCGCCTGAAAGTGGCGAATGAAAAAAGTTCAGGTTAAAGTAGGTCCCGAGTACGTATTCTTCTATCGTTGCAGATTCAAGATCTTGCTTTGTCACCATCCCTTGTTCAATCTTTTGTTTTGATTTTTTCTTGTAGTCATCATAGGACGAAACGATGAAAAAAGCCCTCTCCAAATTCCGTTTTGCCTCCTGCACCTTGACCATCGCAAGGCCGTCAATGTCCGATGGCTTGCGGTAAATACGCGGGTGGCGGATGCCGGCTTTTTCCAGCAGATAGTACTGGTTCCTGGGCGCGCTGCGCTCCTCTGCTCGCAGCATCGACCTGTTGCCAAAGACCGGCACTTTCAGGTTGTTTTCAATGTTGTCATAACCTAGATACGCTGTAAAGGCGCGGTGTGCAACGATTACGGTATTGAGCTGCCTGAGCTTTTCCTGGTTCTCCCTGTTGAGTATGTCAGAGAACTTGTCTAGCAGCATTATCTCGTCTGCCAGCCGGGCAAATCTCCTGTAGGGCAGGTCGCGGCCTTTCTGGCAGATGCACAGTGTCTTCATGCCTTCGTCCTTTGCGCCGTCCATTATTTCCAGCGCAGAATGGCTGCCTATGGTGCCCACGGTGACATCCTTCAGGTCGTACCGATCAACAATGGATGCGATCTGCTGCGGCCCGATCAACGACTAGAGACAAAAAAGATTGCAATAAAAATGTTTTAAGCTACTGCTTGCTCTTGTTCAGTTCGACTTCGATCGCAGCCCTCAGCTCGTCGTCGTTCTTGTTGGTGTAGTCAATTCCAAGCGAATCGGCTATTGATTCAAGTTTTTCCCTGCCCACGCTGCCCTTGCTCTTTAGCTGCTGGAGCTCCCTTTTCGCCTCGATCCTTGCCTTCTCGTACTCGGCAGTGGCCTTGCCAAAAGACTTTGCCAGCTCGGGTATCTTTTTCACCCCGAAAAAGACTACCACAATCAGGCCAATGATAATGACCCACTCCCACCCTCCGAGTCCTGCGAACTGCATTATGAGGTTTGACAGCCCTTCCGCGACCATCTGCCGTGGGATACCCTGCGTAATAATTTAAGTGTTCTTTTGCCGGGCCGCCCTTCTCTCTATAATAAGCATTCCTGCCAGGTACAGGCCGACCATGGGGCCAGCTACAAACCACATGGTAACCCCGCTGCCGTCAGGGGTGATAAGGGCACCAAATACGACCAGGATAATGCCCGCGTAGCGCAGGTTGTCCCGCCAAAAGCGTGGCGAAACTACGTTGGTAAGCGAAATTCCGTACATTATTATCGGGAGCTGAAAGGCAATCCCAAATCCAAGAAAGAACTGCATGACAAAGGAGATAAAGTCGTTTATGGTAAGAAACGTCTCGACGTTGAGCGCTTCTCCATACTTGTACAGAAAGTCAAGCACATATGGGATGACTACAAGGTAAGAGAACACGATGCCTGTAATGAAAAGCGCGACGGCGGGGAGAAAGACGTTCAGCATCCCTATCCTTGTTCTGGGATTTATTGCAGGTGAGATGAATGCCGATATCTCCCGAACGATTAAGGGGATTGAAGCAGTCAGGCCAATAAGGGCAGACACATAGACCTGGGCAAAGAATGCCTGACCTGGAGCCGTCTGGATGAGTTCCACCTCGTCCGGCAGAAGTGAATCCTGCATGTAGAAAGTCAAGCGAGCGGAAATGTTGTGTATCGGGTCTGGATACGGATAGGCAAGCGTAACAGAGCCGACTTCGACCGGGCGGAGGTCAAAAGTCATGGCAAATACCGTGATGATGATTATAGAGAGGGCTACCCTGAGAACCCTGACCCGGAGCTCCTCAATATGCTCCCTGAGGGTCATCTCGGACGCCATTGACACAGGAGGGATATGTGCCCGAGAAATATAATGCTACAGGTCGTTCCTGAGACAGAATCTGGCAGGAAATGCCTTCAGGGAGGTAAGAACTGGAAGAAACGAGATTGATGAGGTTCCACTTAAAGGAGTTAGTCCGATAAGCCACAATAAGCATCTATTTCTCTTCTTTCTGCGGTGAGTCCTGGCTGCTGTCTTGTTCCTGCCTGAATCTGTCGCTTAGTTTCCATCCGAACTTGATAAGATAAGGAGACAGGAAAGTAGTGATAATAGTCATTGCCCCCACCATAGGTAGAACGAAAGAACTCGTGGCTCCCACATCCGCCCCTCCCTTTGCCGTCACGAGCGCGAGCTCGCCCCCTGAAGCTGAAAGCCCAAAACCTGTCTGCACCGAAGTTTTCTTGGAGAAGCCCTGCATCTTTGTCGAAAAGTAGACAGTCGCGAATTTTGCACCAAACGAAGTTGCGATAAGAATCAGAGCAGGCACTATGAACATTGGAAGCAGCTTGATATCCATGAGCGCACCGACCGACACGAAAAAGAGAGCTGCAAACATGTCTTTGAGTGGAGTCGTCAGAACCTTTGCGATACTCTGCGTCTTTGATTCGGCAATCAGGACCCCGGCGAAAAAGGCTCCAGCGGCTACCGAAATCCCGATCTGGTTAGCAATGAACGCCAGGCCAAATGCTACGCCCAGAATAGCAACTATCACCAGGTCGTAGCGGTTTGTCTTCCCGATCAAGTCGACGAATTTTGGGACCGTTCGAGAGCCTATGAATAACACTCCTCCAATGAACGCTAGTACCAATCCAGTCGAAATGGCTATTTCCTGTATCGAGAGGTTCCCAGTTGCAGCGACTGACTGCAGCACGGCAAGCATCGAAATTATTATGATGTCCTCTATCACAGCGACCCCGAGCAAAAGCAGGGTTGCTTCGTGCTTTATCATCCCGAGCTCTTCGAGAACCCTCATGACGATTACAGTACTGGTCACAGAGATCGAGAGTGCGAGAAAGAGGCTGTCAAATAATGCAAGACCCATAGCCTGGCCCACCACATATCCAAGCGCAAACGTTCCGAAGGC
Organism: Nitrososphaera sp.; assembly: GCA_036554645.1. Classification (GTDB taxonomy): domain Archaea; phylum Thermoproteota; class Nitrososphaeria; order Nitrososphaerales; family Nitrososphaeraceae; genus Nitrososphaera. Next base: position 27,125 of record DATBMW010000001.1, on the reverse strand, counting down.
TTCGGTCGATGCTATTACGAACGCCTTTCTTCCAATTAAGCGCAGCTTTGCTATCGGATACTCTAGACCCACCACAAAGAGGAGAAGCACTATTCCTATCTCTGCAAGAAGATTCAGGATGTCTGGCTGGTTGACAAAACCAAATGGCGGAGTATAGGGTCCTATTATCATGCCTGCTCCGATGTAGCCGATCACCATCGGCTGCTTTAGCTTGTAGGACACCAGTGCCATTACAGAAGCCACCACCATGACTATTGCAAAATCCTGGATGACCTGAGCTGCGATGGTATCTGCCATGGTTTCTCGATTTTTTGCATGCATGAACGATATATAAAGTCAGTATTGCTGTTGCCACAAACCATGGAAATGCGCTTTCTTCGAAACGCATTTCATGTGCGTATTCGAAAGTTGGAAAGGGCGCAACTTTCGCTTTTGCTATTTCGTCACGCCGTAAGCGGCGTGTATCGGTTGCGACTAGAGTTTAGATAGCCTGCCGTGAACGAACTTTCTATCCGCCTCTTCCGTTCTCCCAATGACTCTAAACCTATACTGATTGGGATACGTCGAGCGATACAGTCTTGCATAACTCTCCGCCACGTCGTAAGTCGCAAAAATCTGCCTTACACCGTCTACCGTGGTTTCCCTCCCATCAAGGTCAACAATATGCACCACATAGGATTTTGGCAACTTTCTTACCTGTCTTAGGGTCATGGACACCGTAACTATTAGAAATACCGCGGCGATCATTACGACTATGGCAACCTCAAATCCCCTGACAAAGGCCAGCAGGTTGGCAATCAGGTACTGGTTCAGAACCTCATATCCATCAGTAAATAGCCTGTAAAATACGGCCGTCATGATATCCAGCATCATGCCGATGTTCTACAATGAACGTCCATACTTAAGAATGTTGGTCAGTGAAACCCAATCCGGATTGCACATATATTGAATGCTAGCAGACAAGAGCCTCGGCGGTTCTGCAATCAGCATGAACCTTGCTATCTGAAACATAGCCGCAAGACGTGCAGGCCAGAGTCAGCATCTGTTCACACAGTGAGCAATGGGTCGTCCCTTCTGTAAGGTCAGAGCCGCATCTCCTGCAGATGGTTTCTGGCATGAGGATCTAGATTTGACCATGCATTCGTTAAAAGTATTCCGCAAATAGTCCGAGTCATCCACTTTGCGGCACCGACCAATTCGATGCACTCGCCCGTAACGCAGTATCACCCAATAACAACCATGAATTCACAAAGACCCTCGGTAAGAGGTCATATCTTGGCCAACCTTGGCCAAGTGAGCAGAATCGGCGGTGCTCACTGACTATGGGATTATCCGAGTTCTGGAGCCCTGGGAAATAACGCCGGACATCATGGCAATCACCCGAGGTTGAATATTGCGAGACGTGTGTTTCTGAGCCACATGCTCGAGACACGTACTTTCGACGATACAGTTCTTTTATACAGCTTATGGAATTTGGACTTCATGCGGGATTGGATGGCTCCAATCGAACAAGGGAAGTGATGGAGAGCGATATGACACTCTACGCATCTATTGCTATCGGAATGAACTTGCAGAGGCAAATACTGGAGCAGTCTCCTTGACCAGAATAACTCATGTGAACAAGGATGCAGTGTTTTCCGTTGCGATAGAGAACGCGTTGTCGGCGCTAGGGGATCCCGTAAAGAAAACGATAGTGTGGCACATGCACAATAAGGGCATATACATAGGGACGAAGGATTTTGACATCCGAACATTCTATATGGTATTGGAAGAGTTTATCGGTTCAGCTGCAGACGTGGTGATAAAGATGATTCACAAGGACCTTCAGAGTCAGCTCGTACAGGGTGATGTCTTGAAGCGTTTCGCTCCTGATCCTCATAGCGATCATCCTCTCAACAAAATTGAAAAGCTCATGAAGTCAGAAGAGAATGATGATTAAATACATCAGTCGCTGAATTCAATTCTTCAGAAACATGAATCGTGCGAGTGCTGTATGGCTGGTGTCTCCTCAACCACATTCATGCATAGCAGAATATCTTAAGGTTCTTGGGTATCGGCCAGTTCCAACATTGCTCTCGAATTACATGTCATAGGCACGTACTGCCGACGATACAGTTCTTTTATACAGCTTATAGAATCTGGACTTCATGCAAAGTTCAATGGCAGTCTGTTTGGCTAGAACGGAATTTCATGGAAAAGCATTGGCGGCCACAGACCCGATCAGTCTTGATGTGCCAAAGGACAGCGTAGAAATCAAGAAAAATGAATCTGAATTCAATTATCGTTCTTCAGAGGTGTTACTGCCATGACTAACGATTATTCACCAGAGAAGAAAGCTGCACTCTTGAAAGCGATAGATAATGCCCTGACAGGAATGGGTGATCCTGTAAAGAAGACAGTGATGTGGCATCTGAATAATCAGGGCGTATACATTGGCTACAAGAATTTCGACGTCTTTAGGTTGTACTCGACACTGGAACAGCTGATTGGTTCTGGTGTAGACGTCGTTTTCAACGAGGTGTATTCCGAGCTTGAGAGGCAGCTCACCCCGGACATCATGAGTCGTCTTGATTCCAGATCTTGCCGTGATTGCCCTTTGACAAGGATTGAAAAACTGTTGAATGCAGGTGAGAATAATTGAGTTCGTCTACATTCGATTTCAAAAGGCCGCGTAGAAACCTGATTCTCGCTGCAGTCGCCGCAATTCTCGCGGTTAACGCCGTAATATTGTTCGCACCTGACGTAGATAGCAGGAACTATTACGGCAACATAACAGGCCCACTTACGGCTGCTGTTGCTGCGGCGTTTTCAATAATTGTCGTAGAGCGACAGAAACTTTCCGGAATATTCGGAAGGACCTATGCCGCCCTGGCTATTGGACTGGCTCTGTGGCTCATAGCGGAGGGTCTATGGACCTACTACACGATAGGACTGCAAGTAGAAGCTCCGTTTCCGTCGCTGGCAGATGTCTTTTGGCTTGCGGGATACGGTCCCCTAGGCTACCACTTGTTTGCTACCGCTAGGTTTTATGGCAGAGTCAAGAAGCATACTACAGTAATTGTAAGTGTAGCAGCCGCGATCTTTGCGGCGGCATATGTCAACAGCATCATTGACTCGTCTATGCTGTCTGGAGAGAACTCGTACATCCCGCTGGCGATCACGATTATTTACCCAATACTAGACGCAGTGATGGTCATTCCCGTAGTTCTCATACTGGTAAACCCCGTGCGAGGCCAGCTTACATCGATACCGTGGATCTTCATATCTTGGATTTTCACGACGTCGGCAGATGCCATGTTTGGGCAGACCGTAGTCGCTAACCTTGCTGCAGAAGTGACCATCTGGAACCTTCTCTACAACGCTGCCTACATATGCATGGCGGCCGGCCTGTACTGGTACAACAGGTATTTCATCTTCGATGAAAAGAAGCTGACCGTCGCCTGGCAGAGGGCGCATAGGTGATTAACAATGTCTGGTGGACTTGTGTCAAGTTTTCTAGGCAAGATGATGGAAGCGTCTGCAGACCTAGGAGATCCGCTGCTTCAATCGGCAATACTCTACTTTGGCCTAGGCGAGGTGCATCTCGACAAGCAAACGCTTTCTGTGCTCGGCATGATGGTAGCATCACTGATAGAAGAACTGGTCTGATCTCTACAACGGATTCTTGCGTTTCTCTTGAGCGTCCGCCTTGAAGCAGCGAAGTAAAATGCTTTCCTGCGTCCTGACAGAAGGAATTTCTATGCGCGATATCATTATTTTTTCCGTTCGGTCATGAGCCTGAACAATTCTGTGACCTGATTTTCGCTCAAGTTATTCTTCAGTGGTTCTATTACGTGGATCATGCGTTCCATCTTGTCTTTCATGCTGGTATCTTCGACAGTATTGGTCAGGACATCCAGGTCAAAGGGCTTGTGCAGCAGCTCGACCACATGCCCGAGGCTGGACAGCGACTCTAACAATACGTCTTTCAGATATGCTGAGGCAAAGATAATTCGCTGGCTTGGATTTATGGCAAAGATCTCTTTGGCAACGGCCAGTCCATCTTTTTTTGGCATCCTGTAATCCAGAATCACCACGTCAAAAGGCAATCTATCCGGGGTTTTGCGGTCTGACTTTGCGGCCGTCTTTCTATACTCCGCAAGGCAGTCTTCGCCGTTGTCGGTGAGGGTCACGACATGCCCTTTGCTCTCAAGGGCAATCCGGTACGTCTGGGCTATCCCAGGCTCGTCCTCGGCGATCAGGACCCTGATGCTGGTCGGGTTTGCCATCTCGTTAAGGTCATTTTCGAACCTCCGCAGGGCGTCGTCAATGTTGTGCCGGAGCTGTTCCAGTTTTTCCCTAGTTGTTTCCTTGATCTTTTGGATATCATTCATCGCATAAACATGGTAGTAGCCGCCCTCCTTCAGGTTCCTGACTTCCTTCATACAGATGCGGTGGAGGACCAGTTTTTGAAGCGACCTGAAGACCGTGCTCTTTTCCCTCATTGCTTCGACTGATATTTGTTCGAGAGACTGGGGCTGTCTTGACTTTAATAGAATGACAACAAGGTTTAGATCTAGTGGAGTCAGGCCATAAAGGAATACCAAGAGGCCGCGGACGTTGGAAGTGTCCCACATGAGCGAACCGGTGCGGCTGTGCGACATGGTTGTGTATGGTCTGTGCAAAACCGTGATTTAGGATGCAGTGTGTAAGGGATTTGACACACAGAGGGATATTAGATCATGTGTGGTAATGGCAATAGGTCACAAAACCATGCAAAATGCCATAACGACATCAAACCAGAATCGTAAGTCAGGATTCCTGCTCGGCATAGTCTTTGCGGGGCTCCTTGGGATAGCAGCTGTTTCCGTATCAGGTACGGGTGATTTTACAACAACTACCACGGAGCAGTCTTCAATCGGCAACGTAATCACGTCAGATACCAGCTTTGTGTTCAACAACGCCGGTGTATCAGTCGCCACAAACGCAATGTCGGGGACCGCGTCGGCGACTACCGCGCAAGAGATAACGAGCGGCACACTGAGACTAAGGACCAACGACGTAACCAGAGGCGATTTCGTGTACTCTATACAATTGGCGGAAGCGAGTGCTTTATCCAGTGGCACGTGGACTGTACAGATATTTCAGGACGGCGCTCAGGTCGGCAACACCATCACAATTACGCAGGCAACTGCGCAAGGTGGGACGAACGAGGGCGCCACAATAATCGCAGACATGGGAACATCTCTGCCAACTTCAAATGTATTTGAAGTAAAAGTGGTCAAGACGGCGTAAACGAAATGTCGGGACTCGCGGGCTTGCAAATGGTTCCTCTTGGGATGGGCAGGGCAGGAGGAGTCTTTTCTCTTCTTTTCATATTGTCATCCGCGTTGTTGCTACTCAGCTCCGCGCAGACGGGCGAAAGAACCGCATATGCGCAGGCGGCCAATGTCGAAGTCACGGTAGATGCTGAACCCCGAATGTCCTCCATTGTGGTTGACGGAGTAATCTATATGCCGTCTCAACTGCCCGCCACTTTCAGCTGGGAGGATGGCTCCACCCACACCATTGGCATTCCTTCCGCATCAACTCTGGAAGGTAACGCCAAGCGTTATGATTTCGTCCAATGGAATGACCAGTCGCAGAGCCTCACAAGATCCATCAAAGTAACTGATGACATGCCCCTGAACCACTTTATCGCCTTGTTCCAGACAAAGTATCTACTGACGATATATTCGGATCATGGATCGCCTTCCGGGGCGGGCTGGTATGACGAAGGCTCGCCTGCAGAACTAAACATGGCTGCAAACGAACTTTTTGTCGAAACCATACCCGGCAAGGCCAGGGTCGCTTTCACAGGCTGGAGTACGGGGTACATGCCCACCAGTCCCAGGAACTATGTCGATATGAGCGGTCCCACAGTGGTAATCGCCAACTGGAAGGATCAGTACAGGCTTGATGTAATTAGTGCGATAGCGCCAGCCAGTGGAAAAGGCTGGTATGACAGCGGTGCGATAGCCAGAATAGGCGTGCCGGGAACGGTGGAGCTCGCGGATGAAGGCAGGAAATACACGTTCAAAGAATGGCAAGTTATCGGAGATGGCAGTCAGGCGATCAGCGACAAGACCCACGAGTCTGCAGAGGTCGTAATGGACGGCCCGCACACCATAGCACCGCTATGGAATGAGATGTACCTTGTAAGGATCGACAGCAATACTGGAAATCCTTCCGGGGAAGGGTACTATCACCAGGGTGAAACAGCAAGCATAACAATAGACCCGATCTATGAAACTGAAGTCGGCAAGTCCAGGTTCGTGCTGTCAGGATGGGAGGGAGTCCAGCTCGATGACCCATCTTCAAGCACGTTCTCCATACCGGTGCAGGAGCCGCTGGTCCTAAAGCCGCTGTGGACAAAGCAGTTCTTTGTAAAGGCGAACTCGGTCTACGGATTGGTAGCGGGAAGCGGCTGGTACGACGAAGGCTCTACTGCGACCCTTAGCCTGCAGAGCAGGACCTTGGACACGGGCCTTGGAAAAATCGCAGGCTTTGCGGGCTGGTCAACCGGCGATCCCCAGTCAATTACATTTTCACAGTCTGATCAGTACACCATCGAATCGGTGGGCGGCCCGGAAGAGATAACTGCAGTCTGGAGATCTGACGATACGGTGCAGCTGGTCCTGATAGTAGGTGCTGTAGCTGCAGCTGTGATAGTAGCCTTTTTCACATTCATGATAAATGTTCGAAAAAGAAAGAGCGTCCAGCAGGCCAAGGGTGTCTCATATGGCCGGGGCGTCGGGGTGTAGCTCGTGCGGCAGGGAGTGAACTGAATTGATACCTGTCCGAAGACAAGAGCTGAACATCTGGCTTCCCGTGGCTGTAGCATCACTGGTCGCCGTTACCGTCCTCTTTGCGACCCTTGTCAATGTCGGGACACCCGTAGTGGTTCTTTCCGGGTCAAGCATGCTTCCGGCGCTCAGGCCGGGTGACGCCGCTCTGCTATACAGGCCACACATTGCTGAATTGCAGGTCAATGATGTGATAGCCTTTAGATCTGCAGACCAGGCAATCGTCGTCCACCGGGTGGTTGAAAAAGGTGTGGACTCTGGCGGCTCCTTTTACGTCACGACCAAAGGCGACTCGAACCAGTGGAATGACAAGGAGCGAACAGACGAAAGCAATTACCTGGGCAAGGTCTACCAGGTGATTCCAAAGGCCGGTGCGTTCATCTCGACTCTGCAGAATCCGCTGATTCTGATATTACTGGCCATCACCATCGCGGCCTATGTTACGTACATGCGGAGAAATTCTCCTACCAGGCTGATGGCAGCCAGCCCAAAAGAACTATAATTCCCCTCTGACTGCGTAAAAGTCGTGATTCCCGTCGGGTTCATGTTTATCAACTGTAAGGAGGGTTCGCAGGATTCCATCTTGCAGGGCATACATCAGATTCCGGGGGTAGCCTATGCATTCAAGGTTGACAAGTCGTATGATATTGTTGTAAAGATAGAATCAAATTCAAACGATGAATTCGCAGCCGCAATTGACAGGATAAGGGCATCTTCTGGCATTTTGAATTCAGACACGATGATTGGGTTCAAAAAACCGTGAGGGAACATGAGAGTACGACATTCTCGTAGCCGCGGAATTGTGAGCTTTTCTTAGCCGATAGTTTAGCCGGCCACAGCGCGGCGCGCTTTTCGGTCATCTAATTTAAAGCGTAGTGCGTGTTGTCGCTACACAAACAACCGTTTAGATTCTTTCCTCAACCAACATTGACCTGTGAAGATACAGGCCACTAGAAATCTTGGTAGGCTGCTATTGGGGCTTACCCTTTCGGTACTGCTGGCGGCATCGGTGATCCCTTCATCGTACGCCGCAGAATCATTCAGGACTTTTACCGGCAGCACCTACATTGAAGTACCTTCTTCACCCGGGCTGCAACTTGCCCAGTTTACCGTGGAAGCGAAATTCAGGATCGCCGGCGATCTTGCCGAGCGCGGTTACCTGGTGAGCAAGGGAGCTAGCGACGGTGGATATTTCCACCTCGACCACAACTATGCGCTGTTCGTTATGCAGTATGGGGGCGTTGCCGGCGGGTTCAAAGCAGCAGACGGAACGTATCATTACATTAATTCCAAGGCAGTTTCACCGAACGCATGGCACGTGGCTAGGCTAGTGTACGATGGCAGCAAACTCTTTTTGCTAGTCGATGGCGTGCTTGCCAATTCGATCACCGTCGCAAAGAATGTTGACACGAGCGATTCTGGCCCACTTCGGATAGGGGCAAATGCGCAGAACCTTGGCACTTTCTTCGTCGGGGATCTTGATTACGTCAAGGTGATGGATCGCAGTACTTTCAAAGTTCGCTACTACAACAACTTTGACACCGGAGCATCGCCATCGCCAAATCCTTCACCGTCGCCGACACCAAATCCAAAACCGTCGCCCGGACCAACTCCTTCACCCTCTCCTTCAGGCGACTGTTCGAACATTCCAATGAGCCAGCTTCGCGGAGTTGCCTTTATGGATCCGGTTCTTACAAGGAACGAAAGGGGCGACTCTGTCAATGCGCCAGTTGCCTACGTCGAAGAAAGCCTCAAGCGTCTTAACTCATACGGCTTCAACCTCGTTCGGGTTCATTACTACTGGGAATCGTACGTTTACAACCCCAATGATTTCATGAACAGACTCGACCTGATAGCCAGAAGCGCTCAGGAAAATGACATCTGTGTTGTATTTGACAACCACCACTGGTTCACCTCCAGCTACTGGAAGACAGACACTGGATTGAGCGGCAAAGGGATCGGATTTCCCGCGTTTGTTGTCAAGAGCTTCCCTTCCAAGGCCACATACAGTCAGACCGCAGGGCCCTTCTGGGAAGCGCTGCTCAGCAATTCGCTGGTGATTGACGGCAAAAAGATATGGGACCTTCAATCAGAGTTTCTGACCAAGGTTGTCAATAGAGTCGACAAGTATGACAGCGTTGCGGCTTACGAAATACTGAATGAGCCACACCTCTGGTCAAAGGATCAGTATGACAAGCTGGGCAATTACCACACGTTTATGGCCCAGAAAATTAGAGCAATTTCGGACAAGAGAATAGTCTTTGACAGGGAGACCGCGCACGATTTCGTCAGAGATCCTACCATGGAGTACAAGATACTGCCACGAGGGGTTTCAAACCTAGTATACGGGCCACACCTCTACACAGCTCCTACTGAAGCAAGCGGGGGAGAAAAACAGGTAGAAAACATCAAGAAGTGGTCGCAAGATTGGGGCGTCGAAATCATGATCGGCGAGTTCTCCGCCCACAGCCAGACAGACATGAATGCGTTCCTAAAGCAGTGGAAGGACGCAGGCTTTGGCTGGACTTACTGGAAGTGGAGTAAAGCAACTGGGACTCGCCCGAACCACCTGGGTAACGTGGTCTATGAGAGCGATACTGTACCAAAGACAGAAGCGCTGAAGTACCTCCTTAATTCCTACAACACGATTTACTGAGCCGCATTAGAACCGCGCAGCCTTGGCATGATACGGAGATATTTTTCCCACACTCCATTATCATTTCCTTCCTTGCCATCAAACCTTTAATTCGTACTTGCACGATTATCATGACATGGACATGTCATCTGTGTGTGGAGGCTGTGGCAGGAAAACGCAAGACTACCCCATGTTTTGCTATATCTGCGACGACTATTTCTGTTCAGAGGCATGTCATTTGCAAAAACATCCTAAACCATGGCAAAAGTTCTGAGATCATGCTGGGCGTAGGTATGGCCTTGTGAGCATAAGCATAGGCCACTGATAACAAGGCGCGCAGTCGGCGGCAAAGTCAAAAAAAGAGATGGGAGGCTGCCTTGCCTCCGGTCCTACTATGCAGGAATTTTGGCCGCCATCTGGCGGACTCCTTCTATTATCTTTGAATGATCTGCGGTCGGATCTGTGGTGATGTAAAGCAGATGCGTGTCCCCAAGCGGCATCGTTATTCGCTTTATTTTTTCATACTCTGCCAGGACATACTTGCCTTTTCCTATCTTTGGAGCGAGCCGGGTCCTTTCTTTCCATGCGTTTATGGCCATTTCGAGAGATCTCTTGCTTTCCTCCGGAGTCAGTAGATTCGAAACGCCGGCCTTGTGGTCCGAGAACATTATCTTGCCGTTCATGTCGCAGATGGTCACCAGTCTTATGTTTGGATCGAGGTTTGAGATATTTCTGTGTACGAATTGGTATTCCATCAATAGATGCTAGCGTCCGTAGATTATAAGGTTGGTGATTCGGAACGCGGTACCCTATTGCTTTGCTTTGTTCTGCCATATTCCAATAGTATTTCCTTCAGTATCGGCAACCCTTGCGTAGGAGCCGAAATCTCCAATGTCTATCTTGGGCATGATCACTTTTCCGCCCGCGCTCTCTATCTGCTTCAAGTGGAGGTCCACGTCAGGGACATCGATGACGATTACGGGATGAGTTCCTGTGGGATCTTTTTTCAGCAATCCTCCATTTATCGCTCCTGGAGTCTTTGGTCTCATTGTCTGCTGGTCGGTCTCGACCGTCGTAACCATGTTATAGTCCATGTCCGGAGCCTTGAATATCTGCCATCCAAATACGTCTTGGTAGAATTTTTTCGCTCTTTCTTCGTTGTCGAACGGTATTTCAAAGTGTACTACCTTGTTCATCAACCACTATATGGATTAGGCAGTTAATAAGCCGCGCCGGTTCAGGTTAGAGATTATTTGACTAGCCAAGTACATCGGCTTACGAATCATTTTCCTTTTATGCTGCGTCAGGTTCTGATGAATGTGTTGCACCGGCCGATTGAGCCTCGTCGTCGGCTTTGATCTTTTTCCTCATCTGGCCCAGCTTGGACGAACCGTAGAGAACGCCCGTCAGAATGAGGATCGCGCCAATGCAGGCCAGACCCAGCAGGTAATTGGTGAACGGTTCTGCTGGCAACTGTGCGTCTATTTCCGGGATGTTGGGCACCTTTTTCAGGACAGCCTGGGCAATGGCCTCCTTTACAGATGGCGGAAGAGTGAGCTCAAAACCTATGCTTATCGCTAGAAGGGTGGAGCCCAGAGTAACGAGAACTCCCGCGACCACTTGTACTATGGCGAGGTCTATCATGAACAGCCTATCTCCGGAAGAATTCCGTTGCGGGCGCATCCTGTTGGGATAGGGGGCAAGTGAATATAACAAGATACAAGTAACTTGACATTACAGTCACGACCTCTGTTTTGGTTCAATGCCCATGGATATGTCTCATTGATACACCGGAATCCTCCGGTACTAACATGAATGCCTGTGGCGCCCGAAAGTCATATAACTGATGATGAGATTTACTATTCGATGGAATTCGCGCTTGTACTGCTGAATTGCCAGTTTGGCTGTGAACAAATAGTGATGCAGACCATTCGCAGAATCCCAGAGGTGGTTGAAGTCAGTCTGGTGTCTGGAGGCTACGACATGATCGCAAAGGTTGCTGCTGACAAGATGGACAAAGTCAAAGAAGTCGTCACGTGGCAGATCAGAAAGCTAGATGGCGTAAGGACGAGCCTCACTTTGCTCGGGCAGCAAAATAGCTAGTATTGCGGGAAAAACTGATGCCAGTCAGCTAGAACCATGACTTGTGTATGTTTGCCTTGATTTTTGACTTTAGCTCTTCTGTAATTTCGTCGGGCTTCATGTTGTGGTCCTTGGTAGCATGGGCGGCGCACTGCGCAAGTATTTCATCTTCGGTCTTGCCTTTGGCAACAAAGCCGCAGTCAAAGCCTACATCCTGACACTTGAATTTCAATGCCATGAATGAATTGGCATCTCCGTGATAGATAAAGTTGCGCTTTATTTGGAACCCAGTGATGCAGTGTTTCAAAAGTCTCGAGTAAAGAACGGCGAAGGTTCCACGCCAAGGGCGATAGGCGCAATCATCTCTACCAGGAATGACCCCCCTAACAAGGCACATGATTATTCCACTTTGCTTAAATAACCTTCAGTGAAGCATCAGGCATTGAAGAAGATCTGCGACAACTGTTCCAAAGAGCTGTCAAAGCTCGCACTTTTCAGCCCGAGCCGCAGAATTTACAGATACAATAATGCCATACTATGCGAAGATTGCTTGACAAAAATTAGCAGTCGCGAGCAAGTAGAGAAATTCTAGACTAGGTTTGTCTCCGGATCACTGCCCGAATCGAGAATTTCCGCACGAGTAGACAGCTTTCACAGATTCTCATGACGGCGACCCTATGGCGAGACCATGGAAATCCGCTTCATCAGAGACATCAGCGTATCTCTGGACTCAAGCGCACTTTTCCTCGTTGCAACCTCTATCACGATGACATCAGTCAGTCGCTTTCCCACGACGCCTTCCAGGCTAGTTTTGAAATTTACCCTGCCCCTGCTGATAGCCCTGTGATCATCTATGATGCCATTTGTATCTGCCGCGTGGAAATGAATCGGCTCCGAGATGTCTGACAGATCCGTGTTCTCGCCAGTTCTAATAAGATGATGTGCGGTATCAATTCCACGTATTACATTATGCAGGTTGCCGCGGCCATATGCAATCTTGTCGTAGTCTATTGCATCCGAATAGTGTTCTTCCAGTACAATTTCTAAAGGCCTGCCATTTACTTTCTTGTCAGCAGCATACCTTGCAATCTGTTCAAGGGAACGCATAAAGTTCTGCTGGATGGTTGCGTTTCTCAGCTTTCTGTACGCTTTTAGGACCGGTGCCAGTACTCCATAGACCTTGACGGCATTCGCGCCGGCAAAGAACGCCGCCTCATTGACGCGCTGGGCCCTGAGCAAAAAGAGGTTCGGTAGATCGCTAAAGGTATGCATTACCATTCTTGGAATTCCGGCCACTTCCATATGGTCGAGCGTCTTCAAGGTATAACTCACCGCTTTCCTTCTTTCAGACTCATTCCCTGAATCGATGCTTGGCCTGTGGAGAGTCTTGTGGATGGAATTTATCATGCGCATATCGCTGCCATATTCACGAATGAGTGCCAGACAGTTTGGTTCGGCCTGAACAAGAAAATTGAGGTGGTCTTCGTTAAGTTCGATCCCCGAAAAGCCGTCTTCATGTGCCAGCTTCATGGCCTGCAGTGCATTGGCGGCGGTTACGTATGGAGCCACTGATGTCGCGATATTGAACTCCATCTTGACCAGTCACCCAAGTCTCCTATTTATCCAGGAATATTCGTCGCGGAGGCGCCCCACTAGTAGGCTTTAGCACACCGAGCTCAATAAGCGTATTGGAATGCTGTTCCTGCACTCACCGATTCTTGGCTGATGCCATGAAAGTTGACAAGGTTTAATATGGCAGGACAGCCTCGCCAAAACATGCAAGGAATCCAAAAGCAAAAGTGCGCATCGTGTGGCGTCATGTTCATGTCTGAAGGCGGCTCTCTGAAATGCCCTTCATGTTCGTCATCGCATGGACATGAAATGTCTGGAGGCTGCGGCTGTGGGCACAGCCACTAGCTTTTTTTCCTGCGCCTTTCAATATTCTGCTGCAGGTCCGATATTATCTTCTCGGACTCCTCCGCCAAGTTCATCGCCTTTATCATGTCACCCTTTTTTGCACCCTTCAGGGTCAGAGAGAAATTCAGGATCTGGTTTGCATTTATGTTCCGCAGCCGGTTGAATTCCCTCAGAACCTGATAATCGTCCGCACTAACGAGATTTGCCGACGCCATCATGTCTATCACAAATTTGAATTGCCTGTGTACGGCATGCTGATCCTCATCTGCCTGACGGACAAGCGCGTTTAGTTTCTGTTCAAGATATTCGTGTGCAAGCAGGATGGCCTCCAGCTGTAGACCCTTGTCGAACAAGTCTTTGGCGTAGGGTATTACGTCCCGAGTCATCGCAATCCTGTGGCCATCATCTGCGTCTTTGTATGGCATGGATCTATGTAGGATTGGTGTTCTTAATACTGTATTGTCCTGTGAGTCCGTAGCGTAACACCCGAGCGGGATATCACTCGGTTCTATCTGGTGAATAATGTAGCATCGTTGCTGAAAAAGCCACATTCGCACACCAAGAGAATGCTATTGTCCTTCTCGACAAAGTTCGATTTTGAAAGCTCTCGGTCGCATTTCGGGCAGTTCTTGATTAGTAACAAGGCTACCAGTTTGTATTATGGATGGCAAAAGAAAAAGTTTGCGGCGATCAGTCAACTCTTTCCAGAGCCTTTTCTTTCTCGTATTCGGCATCCAGATCGCGTGAGGCGTCTCTTACCTTGTTCGCGACAGCCTTGACTCCAGCTTGGACCTTGTCGCCCGCTTCTTCTAGATCGCCCCTTACTCCAGTGCCGGTCTTGAGCTTTTCTTTTTGGTATTCTGCATCAAAGTCGCGCCCTGCATCTTCAACTTTGTTCCACGCCGCCTTTGCTCCGGCCTTAACTTTATTCCCTGCATCTTCCAAGTCCTTCTCTATTTCGGTCATTGTCATCAAAAGTAATTGAATTCTATTTATCCAAATCGTAATCGCATTAGGAAGCGAAAATGACTGAACCTTAGACCACATTCAAGCATCCGCCATGGCATTGGAACTAGACCCATTTTCGGGTGGTATGATGGTGACTTCGGGATTTGTTACATAACACGATTAGTCAACACTTTAATAAAAAAGAACCGATTCATGGTTATGGCACAAGAAAAAGTTTCATCCGAATACTCTACAAACTCGGTTGAAGCAGCAGAGAACATAAAACGAATCGCACAAAACGTCCGTGAGCAATCAATCAAGTTTAGGGATATTGTGAGAAGCATGCGGGAATCGGGAGCGCTTAAGGAGATTAGCGAGGCTGCCCGAGATGCTGTCGCTGCCTCGAGAGATGCCGCAAGAGACATTAGTGAAACGGCCAAGGAGTTGCGAGAGAGCGGGGTTGTCGACGAGACCGCTGCGGCGATAAAGGAGACAAGAGACATTGCTCGCGATACAGCAAAGGGCATAGGTGAAAAGGCAAAGGAGTTGCAGGGTGCGTCTCCAAACGATAGACCAGGCTCTGCGGATGCCAAGTATTGAGGCTGGAAAAATGAGTACCGAGAGAAAGAATCCTTATCAGCGTGATCAAGCATTGAATGATTCCATGCATGGGCAGTCCGAAGAAAGAACTGAAAAAACCCTGGAAGACTCTGAATCACATCAAGAAAAAAAGAACCGCAGATCAAAGGTGCAGGAATAGCAGAATTTAGACGATTCGGATGGTAGGTGGGGCGGCCAGCTAATCCCCTTCGCCTTGTTTAGGCCTTCCCCACTTACCATCCAAAAAAAACTCTACCGCCGACTGAACCAAAAGTACGGTTATCTTGATACCTTCATCATTATCGAATTGATGCTGATTTCGATATCGGCTTTGTATCCAAGGCTATTGAGTATGCGTTCATTATGTTCTTTGAAAAATATCGACCAGTTTAGTCCCATCTCATGCTGAATCACCATTCGCTTGCTGCCATCAGGGTCGTCGTATTCCCTGAGGACAAATCCAGATTTCTTAATCCTGTATCTCATGGTGGCGTAAAATGATTCGATATCATCCACGCCGGTTAGCATCAATCTGGCATCTTTAGATGTATGGGCAGTCTTTGAAGCGATCTTCTTCAGCGTTTCCTCGTCGATGGCATCAAAAAGCTCCTTCAGGATGTCCTTTGGTAGCAGCTCCCATCCGGCCTTGGACACGACCATGTCCCAATCGACGAAGGATGCCACAACTTGGTTTACCAGAGTATTAAGACTGATCTGATTTTCTTGCGATTCTCCCCTTAATTTTTGCAATTTCTCTGAATCTAAGCGAAAGGTCACACTCTCAGAACGATTATTCTTGTGTTGCACAATCGGTCTCTTGGTGGCCGTATCCCGTATCTGTCGAATCTGCTTATAAACATGGCTGCATAGCAGCCATGTTTGTACCCTATAGCCTGGATGATAAGGGCCCACCTCGAGGGCAAGTAGGTCCTTATCCCACATTTTGCCCAACTCCCCTAGAAACTTTCGGTTAGTAAGAAAGTTCTTTAGCCGTGAATGGCTCGGCCCTAGGGTTCAAACGCCTGTCACAGGGGCCCCGTAACGGTTGGAAGCAGGAATCCAACTATTGTGGCCGCTATCCACACTATTACCGCCACACCAAGAGATCTCAACCACCCCATGTCGTATAGCCACCTGAGAGCCAGCAACCAAACGAATCCACCTATTATGGCAGCGATCCATCCAGTCCCAAGGAGAAAATAGGCTACAGTGTATACCACCGTCCCTATTATAGCCGCGAGAAATGCTCTACCAATGCCTTCCTTTTGACCAAACAGTTTTGTGACAATGTAGATGATGATCGTAGAGATTATCAGACCTACAATGAAAATTATTGCGGAGACTAACTCGTTCGCCATGTTTGACGCTTTGGCTGTGCAAAATATTAAATCATTGTGTAATCAGGTTAGTCAAACAGATTGTATCCATCTATTTGATGAGCATTCCCAATAACTTGGTGGTGGGAACCGCGTAGAAGCGCTGCGTCTTCCAGCGGTTAGAATTCATGGTCGTCGTGACCGCGTGCCTTTCTCGGGAATACTTGCTCGAATGGCGCTAGTATATTGTTGCAAAACTGCATTCCCTCGTATGTAATGTTGTACAGCGATATTTCTTTCGCACCGTTCAATGTAGACTTTTTTACTACAAAGTTTCTACTCTCCAGGTCATCTAGAACCGACTCGTGGATCTTTGAGTTAAGGCCACAAACACTCAGCAACATCGACTTGTTCATTTCGCCTGTTCTTGATAGTCTCTGTATGATGTCTTTGATGATGTAGATCTTGTCACGTGGCAGGCGCCTGGACCTAGTCCTTAGGTTACTTTTGTTCTTGATCACGCTTTCCTGAATGCCGGACCTATTCTCTACTGCAACTAAAGATTGCATGGTGCATTAGAGCACATGAAATGATATATTCACTACGTATTCAATGCAGCCGCATTACTGCAATAGAGGCCAAAACAATGATACCGCGCCATCATGCAATTATTTGCACCCATGCAATCGCGAAAGATTCAGATGTACTACCTAATCAGAGTAGGCAACAGTCTAATAACTTCATGCCGCATTTGCAATATGAGCAGCAAACTAAGAGAGATAAAAGAAACTGCTTCTGACGCAGTCGAGGTTGTCAAGGAAATCGGAACACCCGAATTTCGTGATTCTTTGGACAAAGTCAGACAGACGACGGCCGAGGCTAAAGAAATTATCACATTGATTCAGACGCCTGAAATGCAACAGAATATCGGGAACATTCGTTCCACTGCCGAAGCTTTTCAATCAGCGGCTAATTCTATTGAAAATGTTGTCAAGCAGTTCAAGGACTCAGGCTTGGGCGATAACTTCAAGCATACATCAGATATAGTAAAGGACGCCATTGACACAGTAAAAATGCTTCAAAGTAATAAGGAATCGATGGCGGAATTCAATGAAACCATTCGATCTCTCCGGCAATTGTTCGATGAGATCAAGACTGCGATCAGCGACTCGAAGCGATCCGGAATGGTGCGAGACTTGAAGGCGACTGCAAGAGATGTTTCAGAGACCATCAAAGTTGGAGTTGGCGGGCCATAAGCGAAGCTAAACATTTCAACTTGGCAATATTTGTCATGGATGTTGTCAGGGGACTAAGCAAGCACCTCTCATTGATACTTGTGGCGTTGACTGCTGTGGCCTTTTACTTTGCCGGCGCTGCTTTTGCGGAAGGCAACCCTGTTCTAGGCGTCATACACACAGCGCTCGGAGCAGGGAATATTGTTCTTCTGATACAACTGCGTCGTAGGATTGCAAAGTCGAAGATACGATCGACTTCGTTTCCTGACAAGGCACCCAATGATCGCCATGTCCATACGGGTGTACGATGAGTGCTGAAGGATCAGGCAGCAGAACCATCCGTGTTCAAAAGAAACGGCTAGATTCTTTGCTTAGAGATTCTGAAAGATCAGGTAGCAGTCTTGACTCTATGGCCCCTCCAGGATCATGTCTACCATTGTTCCCTGTCATTGCATAATGCGATTAGTCAATCCTTTAATAAAGTACGGTGAAAACTCTAGCAAATGACTTCTGCGGATACTGCGACAATTTCGCTGGTAGGCATAGCGCTGTTCACCATCTTCGGCCCGAGCCCTTTTTTGACTAACGCGTTTGCACAGTCGAATTCTGTCGAATCCAGTATGAGCTACAATTCGTCCTACAAAGTCACAGCTGCTGATGTCACTATTCCTGTGACCATCGAGGCTGAGAACCATGTCTATCAGGCTGGTGATGAGGTCAGGGTCACTGGCTTTGTCTGGATCGAACTGGTCAATAGAATAGACACATTGGACCTCATTACCTTGGAAGCAAAGGACGGGCAAGGAAACATCATTGCCCGTGAAAACGCTACCATAGGCAGCGATGGTAAATACTCTACGTCATTTAGATTGCTTGAAGGTGCCAGTTCTGGAACGTACACTGTGCAAGCAAGGATAGAGCTCGAAGCGGACGCACTGGGTTTAGTTGAAGCGATCACTTCGGCCGCGCTGCAGTCGTCCACAGAGTTTGTAGTTGCAGACCCTGCTGAACACAAAATAATGGCGGACAATCAAGAATTCAATGTAGTCATAGCAAGTAATTCGGGAATTAATGAGGTTACTCTTAACCAGGAAGACAAGAAACTCTCGTTCTTGGTAGAAGGTAGCGATGGAACAACTGGGGTCACTGAAATAAGCATTCCCAAGGCAATGCTGAGCGGCGACATGACGGTCCTCATAGACCAAAATATTGCAATCGAAGATGACGTGCTGCTAAAATTAGATACTGCTACTGAGACTGTCTTTGAAATAAACTACAAGCATAGCATACACAGAGTAGAGGTAGCGGGAACCAATGTTGTGCCAGAATTCCCCTTGGCTATCGTCATAATGGCCATAACAATCGGGGCCATGATAGTGGTGTCGACGGTAGCAAAACGGAGGGGTAATTGGAACATCTCAGGACGCTAGTCGATGGGGCATGCCGCAATTCACCCGACCGCCGCAAGTTAATCAGGTTAACGAACCTTTAATACTGACTTTTGATAACCGCTTCTTGTAGTTGCATGGACCATATACTGCTCGGCACTTGATGTTATTGTATGGCTACGATGACGTACGAAATAGTGCCGTTATAGATTACATAAATGAAGGCCTCCGGGAAGGCAAGCTGGTTATCTATGCTTCCGTCGACGCGGATAGCAAGTCACACATGTCAAGAATATCATTGGGAATCACTGATTACGAGGGAAACTTGGATCGAGGTGATCTGCTGATCCTGAACATAAGAAAATTCTATGACCAAGCATTAGATGGTGACTTGGAGCCGTTCAGGGATCTGAAGGTCATATTGGAAGAGGCAGCTAAAGAAAGGACAGCTACTGGAAAGCGGGACGATGTGATCGTTGTGGCAGACTGCGCGGAGAATCTGTCAAGGAATGAGAGGTTCGCCACCTGCTTTGATGTAGAAAATTGGTGGCAGAATACTCACTTTGAGTGGCTGGAGAAGAATCTAAGGATTACAGTGATCTGTCCACATCAACGTCCGCAATCCGGGAACGGATCTTTCATGCAGCACCTGCAATTAATCTCGCATTTGCATAGCGAGACGATCACGGCACTAGGCAAGTAGAATATTTCTTTGTTACCCGAGCGTAGATTATCAAGTACCATAATGTGATTCCGTAATTCTTTATTATCTGACTTGGGATAATTTGACATGACTACCGATCGTCAAGGTGACGTAGACCTTATTAGTAAATGCCGCGATGAAAGCGAAAGCGAAATTGACAGGCGGGTTGAAATTCTTCATGAAATAAATTCAGAGTTGCCGCAGTCAAAGCAAGAATCCCATCACTCATTACGAATGATTACGTCAATAGAGCTCTAGATATCGTAGAATCTGCTGGCTGAAAACACCCATATAGTAGGAACCAAGCGACTCGATTCCTCGACCTGGATTTTGGGCATATTCCTAATAGAAATCCATTCCCGATGACGTCCGCTTTTTCGGTCACTGACTTCTGCTGCGGCGGGGCTATTGTCAGCCAGCTCCGTGTTTGGCCTTTCCCCGCCGCCATAGTGACCAGGTGAACGGAACCGAAACCCTGGTCGCGCTGCAGAAGAAAGCTGATCGCATTCCTACTTCACGTCCGAGTCATAAATTCATTCAGTATTCGTATTATGCAACTGTTAAATAATTAGTCAACGCCGTTTTCATGAAATCATGGCAAGGAATGATTATCCATGAGCTGCAAATGCCATTGTCGTAGCGGAGTTCTGTGCGTGCCAAATTGAAAATACTTTACCTGACAGAATTCTTGTCTGCAACTGGCGGCGGTACTTTGCGACCTTGCCTCAGAGATTGCACGAAAAGGACATACTGTCCACACGATATGTCACCAGTCGAAGGATGACACTCGCCGGTTTTCTGATTCGCTCCATTCTGGTAAAGTTTAACTGTTATAAAGCAGGCAGAATCAGAATGCCTAGAAAGTTCTACAACAATTTGACCTAATAGAATAAATGCTTCGCAGGTCGTACCTATTCGGAACCCTTGGGAGTTATCTCATCCCTCTCATCAAAAGCCGGAACTTTTTCTTTGCTATTGATAATCGTGGCTCTTGCAGCAATACTATCAGTTGTTTCTTACGCCAATTCCCTTGCCACAATTGACCAGATCGCTGAAAATGTCGGAGATGAAGTAAGGCGTGTCGCGAGGATCGAGGCCTTTCATATACGCGAGCTGCTTGAGAATAGAATAGGGATCGTGAATTCCAATGCAGAGACCTCAGCAAATTTGATGATAATAAAGAGCGGCGATGTTGAGAGAGGGGCAGATATAATCAATCGAAGACAAGACATCACAAACGAAATCACCGACAGATACTTCTGGCTTGATGAAAGTGGCAGAACAATATGGTCAAGCGCCTTCACAAGCGAGACCGAGCTTGCGCTGTACAGAGGGTTCGATGCCAGCGATAGACCATACTTCGTCAATCCTGCAAATACAGGCAAGCCGTACTTTAGCCCCTTGATAGTGTCGCCTGATGGAGCCCAGCGTCTGTTCTTGTCACATCCTATCCTAGATCGGGAAGCTGGAGCTGAAACTTTCAAGGGTGTCATCGTCGCATCGATAAGGGCCGATACTCTGGGTTCACTTGTGGAAAGCGAGTTATCTCCAGAGATAGAGAGCTCGATTGGAATAATAAGTCCAAGCGGAGTAATTATCTATGCCACTAATGCCTCTTTCATAGGGGAGAACCTTTTTGGCGATCGAGTCCAGGCCGCCCTCTCGCCCGCTTTCTCGTCTCCCGAAGAACTTTCAGAGTTCAACGACTTCCTCACAAGCTCGTTGCAAGGAGGAAGTGATTCCAAGGATTTTACCGGAAACGGACTAAGTAGTACGGTAACGTATTCGCCGATCTTCATAAAAGACGAAAGTGCAAATGATCATCATTATCTGACGCTTTATTTGACCGCCCCACACAACTTGGCAAGCGAAATTGGGCCAATTGTGGACCAAGAAAAAAACTTTAGCGCGGCGGTGATAATGGCGATTGCCGCTACAACCATACTAGTTGCGTTCATTCTAATTACGTGGAACAAGAGGCTTGGCCTTATGGTTGCAGAAAGGACCGCGAGTTTGTTGGCTGCCAATGAATCCCTGTCTAGCTTGAACAAGGCATTGACTGAAAAACAAATAGAGATCAAACAGGCAAACGAGCAACTAAGAATTCATGATAGAATGCAAAAAGACTTTATCAACGTGACTGCGCATGAGCTCAGAACCCCTACCCAAGCGATCCTAGGCTATGCGGAATTACTTGAAAGCAGCGAAATTGATTCCTCGCCGGAAGACTACAAGGCGATTGCCCGCAACGCAAAGAGACTTCAACGCTTGACCGAAGATATTCTGGACACTGCCAAGATCGAGAGCGGAAACTTGGTCCTCCGGAAAGAAAAATTCTCGATAGACGAGCTAGTGATTGCGAATATACAGGATGCGAAAAGTCTAGTAGCAAGTGGTAAAGTGAAATTCGAGTATGAACCAACAGGTATCATGATCGAAGCAGATGCGGATAGAATAAGTCAGGTAATTTCCAACTTGATAAGTAACTCGGTAAAGTCTACAAAGGAAGGCACTATTGCCGTCAGCTCTTCTATTGAAGACAACGGCGACCATCTAGCCTTAAGGGTGAGGGATACCGGTGCAGGAATAGATCACGAAATACTTCCCAAGCTTTTTGACAAGTTTACCACAAAGTCAGAGAAAGGGACGGGGTTGGGTCTTTTCATAGCAAAAGGCATAGCGGAAGCACATGGTGGCACTCTCGTTGCGAGAAACAACGAGGACAGAGGAGCGACCTTTACCCTTCGACTGCCATTGCCTAGTCAGAGCACTGGCTGAGTTGTTAAGATCCGCCACGAACGGCAGGTTTATGTTCACCTAGCCTAAACACTATCAGGAGCTCATTTGGGGAAATGACCATGAAAAATACCACACAAGAGACAGTGATGATATGTGACGATGAGCAAGACATTCTAGATCTATACAGGAGAGCGTTGGAGCACCACTACAACGTAATTGCAATTTGCTCCGGTAAGGACTGCATTGAAAGATATGTTTCTGAAAAGAATAGCGGTAACAAGATAGACATCCTACTTTTGGACTACAGGCTTGGTGATATGCTTGGAAATGAAGTTGCCTGCAAGATAAAGCGATTGGACGGGACGAAAGTGGTACTGGTGAGCGCCTATGAACTTGAAGAAAACATGGTGGAGAGGTTGATCCAAGAACGCTGCATTGTCGCCACCTTTAGGAAACCACTAAGTTTGAACACACTAGCCGAAAAGGTAGCCTGCTTGTAGGGAGTGAGCGAGCCACAATACGTTATTCGAATCCGATTGGCGGTCAACCCGGAATCGGTATTCCTCCGAATATCAGTATTAGGAGTACTATTATGATGATCCCGACTATTATTACCGGTACCAAGAGTCGCAATATCGCTAGTACCACAATTGCTATGGCAGCGACTATCAAAAGCGTAAGTGTCGATCCTTCGAATGGCAGTATGTCTACCATGGAGACGGGAGTAGTAAGCAATAATTGCAACACTAGCGTGGAAAGGAATGACATCATGCCCATCAGAGATTGCGCATTATCATATAAAAATGAGCAAAATCAATAGACGTTCTCGTTCCACATACGCTTGAAACGTGGAAGGCGTTGCCACAGGCTTTTGTCTGGAGAATAGTGCATGCAGGTATGCGAGAAATCGCCAGACTGTTTGTGCCCGCGACTATGACGTGCTTTTCATTTACCTTGGTAATATTGATATGTACCTTCTCTCCTACAATGTTATATAACATTCAAAGTGACGAAAGATGCGATTGAGTAAATTCTGGGAATTGGCGCTTTCTGGCTCCTTATTCTCCATCGCTTACGCTGTAATCGAATATTATGTCATCAGGGATGCGTCATTCGGTATGAATCCTGTGTTGTTTTCGTTAATTTACCCCTACCACTTCGCCATGTTGGCCGCGTTTGGGATCGCTGCATATGGTCTACTGCGCGCACAAATCAGGATGAAGGGATTTCTTACGAGCATTGTCTTGATTGGTGCCCTGGTTTCTTCCATGTTGGTTGTCGAGGACTTTGCGTGGTTCGCATTGCGAGCTGGGGCTCCGGTCGATGGCGATGCCAATGGCGGCAAACTAGTCATTCCAGGCGAGTGGACGACAAAGTTTGCTGGTTCAACCGACGCCTATTTCACCGCAATTCCAAACTGGTATTTCGCAAGTCTTGTGTTTTCTGCAATTGCGCTTGTTATCTTCCGAGAAAGAGATCGACCACTTGTGGCAAGAAAGTGCGACTAGATCTTACTTGCTTATGACGTGGAATTCGTAAACTGGGATGTCCTTTGAGTCTTTTTTCTTCAGATAATACTCTACAGTTGCCCAAAAAGCGGGGAAGGTTTCAACAAGCCCTATCAATGGGCAGAGAAGCAGAGTTTGGACGTGAAGTAGTAGCCTTTTTACCCAGCGTATTTCAGAGTACTTCAAATTCATGAACAGCCCTAGCTGGTATGAGCCAAACCACACCAAAGAAGTAAAGAGCAGAATAGATGCCGTTCCCAGCTCTATGGGGCTGAGTCCTACGATCGAATTTGCCAGTGAATCGAATGAAAAACTTGGGAGCCTTTCATGAAGGGAAATAATGTTGTAGCTTATCCTCTGATAGTCTGGAATGGAAAATAGCATTGGCATGTAATTGTGTATTGTGAGAGCAGCAGAGGCCACGGCAGAAGCGAAGCCAAGAAAGTACGTGACTGATTTGTACATTAACTTGAACCTGTGCCATCGCGGGAATTTCTTTAGATTCTGGAGTGTGCCAAGGACCCATCTTCGCCTTTGCAGAAAATGGTCTTTAATATTGAGAGGCGGTTGTTCCAAGAGGATTCCACCATGCCAACCCATAGAGTTCGGCCCGTACTTCTCATAAATCTTGAATCCAAACATCTGGTCTTCAGCCAGGGTTGGGCCAAAGTTCCAACCTATCTCGTCCTCAACGTCTGACCGGACAAGCAGGTTGCTCCCATGCATGTGAAGGGGTGGCGGGTTAGTCATTTGAGAAACGCAGTCATAACATGCAAATGGTCTTATTGACTCGGCTATTGCTGTCAGCCTGTTAGCGGACTCGAATTTGAGGGGGTAGAATATCGGACCTTCAGACGCTATCTCACGCTTCTCCCTAATGAATTTCAGCAATGCAAGAATGGTCTGCGACGTCACAAAGCTTTCATCGTCCATGTGAAATATCCAGTAGTGTGACGTATTCCTTCCCGTCAGTCTTCGATGTTCCACCGCATACTGAAGAGCTTTGCCTTTCCTTATCGCATTTGTGTTGAAAAGCTTGTCGACCACGACTACTTCGCATTTGCTTCCACATAAAGTACGGACGTCCTCTGGATCGTCTGTCACAACGGCCACTTCATAGTTGTGAAAATCTACCTTTTTTGCAGAGATCACTATTGATCTTATCCCGCGGCCTACCACTGGTGTTTTTGTCGCAGAACGCGTTGTTATCTGAAATATTATCTTGGGGTCGTTGTGTATGCGGCGGCGGTCCTGTTCAACAAAAATCTTCCTATTCCTTACGATCCTGTAGATAGAAATCATGGCAATCGGAACGTAAGAAAGCCAGAAAAATGTAGTAATGGCGATGAGTAAGCTATCTAGCAATACACTTTCGTGATCCCTATCATTTAATAACGCAAAATAATGCCAGAACCAGAGGTTTCTTTCCTAAGATTGCTCGTAACCGCCCGAAATGTTATTCCGATTGTATGACAATGAATACTGAAAGCCTAAGGACTGACACCAGAGATATCACTGAAATTCTAGCTTGAAATTAGCGAGTACTGATCTTCATGTAGCAGTCCGTGCAGAGTATTGCGTTATTATATTTGTGAATCCTGCGGCTCGGTTTCAAAAAACTAAACCTAGTAAGCTCCTTTGAACAGTTATCACAGACCTTCTTCACCGATAAAGGTTGTCCAGAATATTATTTAAGTGCGTTCGCCCAGTTTTCTGTTGATTGATTGCCTGTACTGCCGATGCACCATCGACATTTTGTGATCCTTCCTTGTAGAAGCAGAGCTAATAATCACCAACCCTATCGCTTGGGATTGGAACGTTCGGAATTTGTGGAGCTAATAATCTCATTGGTTCTTCACCAGTGGGGTCGTCATATTGTGCCATTAAGTGTTGGTCCCTAACAGTATCTTTCGATTGGCACTATATATGCGGCAAAGCCATTTGGAGAGAACACAGAGCAGATCCTTACAGCAACTAACGCTATGACTGCACCTGTCGCAAAGGCTTTTTCGACCTTTCACCTTACTTAGCCAATGTAAAATATGACAATTGGGGCAACTGGAACAACTGGCGATCCCGCTGCGAAAAAACAGCGAACAAAATACCAGAAAATCAAACAATTTTGAACGTGTGTATTTTCGGGTACAATCCTAGATAAGAATAACTCGAAACTTCATTTCACAACCTTTAACGAGGATCCAACACCATGTAAGAACATGTCCGAAGAGCATTCGTCAGGAGTACGTTTGGGAGCTCTTTCAGCTGTAAATAAGAGACTTCTCATTCTAGTCGGTGGCGTTTTGATGGCCATTGGAGTAGCTGGAATGGTCGTAGTAGACTTGCAGGCAAAGGAAGCAATTGGCAACGAGGATGTCTGGCAAGCCGAAGGATTCTGGTATGAAATGAAAGAGTACACATTCATGTTTACAATTATAGCAGGTTTCATACTTGTGATCTATGCTCTTCTCAGCATACAAAGAGAAAAGGCCAAGCGTTTGGGGCATACACAATAACGTCAGACATCCTGTCCAGCATCGAATGGTTATCGCTTGATACCTTGAAATACTATGCTGTCCAAGCGTATTTGCCCCTGGATGAAACAGGTTGGGTTTTGGGTTTAGGCTCGGAATCTGCCTGCGGATCCTTGGGGCATATTTTGTCCGTATCGTCCAATCAATTCTTGCCAATTATCCAAATTACTCCATTCTCGCTTCGGTTCCGAATATGATCCAACCTTCGATGATAGTGGACACGGACCTAGTGATTTCAGACCGACTCATGCTTGGCATCAATTCGCCGTGATGAGCTATGGAAGCGTCGTCCATAAACCTGCATACTACTGATTGAACAATTATCAAGAATAAATGAAAAAAGTGCGCGTAATGTAATCACATTAGGCTAATCTTATATCAACAAGAACTCATTTTTGGTATATGCAATCGTATTCCAGCTTTGAAGTGGTGACCGATGCGTGTCGGGTCTGCAATAAGAGCGAGCCTATATTCGATTCGGAAACGGGCGAAACAATTTGCAGTTCATGTGGTACAGTCATTCGGGACAGGATTGAGTCATTAGATCCTGAACGTGTTTACTCTGCAGAGGACATCGAGAGCAAGAGCCGGATGGGAATGCCACTCTCACTGGCAGTTCATGATGTTGGACTTTCCACAACTATAGCGAATGTGAATGTCGATGCAAACGGCGTATCTATCAACTCTGAACAAAGGAAA
>DATBMW010000054.1:0-14814 GCA_036554645.1 Nitrososphaera sp. | reverse complement strand
ATGCTGCTCATCGGAATCATGTATTCGGCTCCGCGTGTCAAGCTCATGAACAGATTTGTTGTCAAGACCCTCGCAGTCGTTTCTTTCTACGTTCTTTGTGCAGTTCTCGGAATGACATCCATCTATGGAATGGATCAGGTTGTTGCCAGTCCTGCACCAGCGTTCCATGCAGCGATGCTACTGGGCGCCATGATATTCATCTCTTCGACCCTGAACGATCTCGGAGACGTGGCAGGGGATAAGGCGGCTGGGCGGCGGACAATCCCTATTGTGATGGGCGGAGTCAACACGATCAAATTGCTCATTGTTCTGGCAGCGGCGATGATTGCTCTTTCATGGATGCTCTATGGATTAGTGAATACAGCAGTGGCCATTTCGTCAAGTGTATTCTTTACGCTTGTCATTAGCAGGCTTTTTAAAATTAAGCAAAGTCTGAAATCGATCGATGCAGAATTGGCGCGAGCGCAGCACAGAAAGATATTTCCACTGCACATGGTGCTGCAGGCCGTACTTTGCGCCGGTGCATTCCTTTCGCCGATTTGAGTCGGTCCCTGCGCGCTGGCACCCCATCGAGTATCCAAAACAGGTAACATCTGAACTATAGACACACGAGACAGGCAATAAATGTATAATAAGCACCTATTAATCAATTGAGATGCGTATGGCTAAGTTGCAGACACCGGCTACGGTCCTACGGACTATTGCCGATGACAAATCCATGGACTTGTTCAGAACCATAGCCCAGGGGATAATTGATAGCGAGAGTTTGAAGAGCAGGACGAAGCTTACAAGAAAGCAGTATTATTCACGGCTTTCAAGAATGACAAAAGCAGGTCTGGTCAGGAAAAAGAGCGGCAAGTATATCCTGACTGCTTTTGGGAGGATAGTATTCGATGCGCAGTCGACGGTCGAAGACGCGATAGGTAGCTACTGGAAGCTCAGGGCTATAGATTCGCTTGAAATGTCTAACGAACTTCCAAAGGAAGAGCAGCAAAAGCTGATGGACGCGCTCTTGGACAATCAGGCGCTAAAGGGAATCCTTGTAAAAGGATCCTAACCTTCTGTTTTCATTGATAGTGGATATTCACCGGGAATCTATAATCGTGATTGAGATCGCCTGCGAATACCATGTCAAACTGAAAGAAGAAAAAAGGTGGTGTGAAAACCACCAATCGTTGCTAGTTCCTGAATCTTCGCAGCCCTACGAATCCGCCCAGCAAGGCAAGCGATGAGCCTATCATGGCTAAGGCGCCTATTGGAGATTCTGGCAGCACAAAGAACGAGCAGTCAAAGTTCTTGATCACGTGCCCGAACTTTGTAAAGTCCACTTCTAGCGTCCACTGGCCCGGCTGATCAAGACTGAACGAGAATTCCCTGTTCTTTGCTCCGTAATCGTCGTTTGAATCGTACTGTTTGTTGTCCCACCATTTTTCAATGTCTTCCTGGAACGCGACTTCTCCTGACGGGTCGGTCACTGTGATGTGCAGGTCGTTGACAAAGATGTTGATCAGTATCTTGGCAAGTATCGGGTACTTTTCAAAGACCTCGTGTTCCTTGACGTTTGCAGATGCTTCGCACGTGACAACTGTGTCAAGCGGAAGGTTCGACTGCTGGTCCTGGTCGCAGGTAACGTCGAATTCGATAAGGTTCTTTAGCTTTTTCTTTATGTCATCGTGGTCGTGGTCGCTCAGGTTGTTCAGCAGCCATTTCTTTATGATGTTCTTTATGTAGTCATCGTCATAATCGCCATGACCACCCGTTGCGTATGCGCCGGGCAGAGCTGAAGATGTACCTGACATGACTAGCAACGCTGCAAGAAAAGGCGCGGCAATTGCTGCGATTGTTCTACTATGAGTCATTATGTTGAGATGGATAGATTTGGTATAAAAGCAGGTATGGATCCGGAGAACACGAGTGTCGAAAGAGCGATACTACAACCCCGGAGCCGGAACACATCTGACATACGACGCGCTACGTGAAACTAAACTACCATCACGGTTCCGAACACTCAAGTTCTCCAGCGAACGAAGCATCTTTGTCAGGGAACGTCAATCTCGAGGGCAATTTCAGCAGTTGCACCTGCGGAGATTTGGGTGCCAGCATTAGTCAGTCCATCAATGAAGGCAAACATGATGTATGTTGTGTCGATTGCGGGCGAGGGGGTGGTAGCGTGAAAGTTTAGGACCTCCGCCTCTGGAGAAGAATTCCCCAAACGTCCTGAAGATGAAGACGCGGTAGTAGCTACGATCTGCGTAATTCCGTCCGCTCGCACAGTTACAGTTGTTGTGCTGAAGCCCACTGAAGAGGTAACTGCCACATTTGTGAATCCAGGAGGGACATTAATGACAAGCTTCATGCCGCCGTTAATGTATGTGCTACCAGAAGTGTCTAAATCCGCCATAGCGACATGGAACGATTGGTAGGAATTTGGCGGAATGTCAAGCTTGTGACCAAGCATGTTGGCATTGTTCAGCGCGCCCGTTGCTCCTGTGCCTGTATTGTTGGTGTTTGTCAGATACACATTGCCCAAAGGGTTCGAAGAATCGCCCATTGCCGTGGTAAATCCGGCTTTTGTGAAAATCCCGATATCAGTGTACACTGTTGCTGTTACGGTCGCTCCTGGTTCTTCTGCAATGTTTAGATTGCTTGGCTTGACCCTAATAAGAAACGACTTTGTTTCGCCGGCCGCAAGCGTCTCAGGGGTAGTCAGGTCCTTCCACTGAATCTGGTTATGGTGGGGACAAGACCACTCTGAAGCGGTTGGCGGGGTCATGATCGTTCGGCCACAATCCTTAAGCATCATGACGTCTCCGGTATGAGCAGCCGTGAAGGCAGTTATTAGTACCCTCGAAACCTTCATAGCACTACTTGTAGGATTGACTACCACAACCCCCCAGAGTCCGGCTTGGCCGTTACATCCCGAGAAGCAACCATTTTCATCGCCGCTATCCCCGAACGGGCCAGGCACTATCAGAAATATCGCTGGCTCTGTGGCTATTCCGGACGACAGACCCTGAGTGTACGAGACTATAATGACGGTTGCCTTTGCAGTAATAAAATTGCCACTCTTTGCGCCCGTAAAGCTGGCGTTGAAAGTCACCCGCATATCGGCCGGGCCGTCAAGCTTGTACTGCTCCTTGACAACTGCAAACTGACCTCTTTCTATTACGACTTTCGTTGGTCCGGATGACAATTTAGTCGCAGTGCATGTCAGACCAGTGGGGCACGATATAGACTTGCTAATAGTTGGGTAAACAGTCAAAGGTTCAGAGCCTGTAAGATTGTTTGTGATCGTGTATAGCAGTGTGACATTTTCGCCTGTGGTGACAGTTGAAGGTATCACGGATAGCGACAGGGGCAGAGCGGTGAGAGAATACGGTGTGTAGACTGCCGACGCAGAAGATCCTGACTCTGTAATCACTCTGATTGAGTATGAAGTCGTGTTCTTTGCCGCAAATGCCAGCGCTTGGCCAACATTCTTGACTGTTGTCCTTCCATCAACCAAATAGTCAACATCGTATCTGTATTGTTCCTTCGGGGACGCTGTTTCGTTCACTATGTATATTGTTTTTAGCTGGGTCGCAGAACCGCCGTCGTTGTAAAGTGTCAGGTTGAACTTGTTATTATTGATCCTTACCTGAGAGATCTCCACGTTCTCTTCCAGTCTGTTCAGATATTCGTTTGTTTTTTGATTGACTTCAGCAGACACCCTCCCCTGCTGCTGCATCACCCAAACAGTGGTCGTCAAGGCTCCTGCCAGCACTATTATCATGAATGCTAGACCTATTATAGAACTTAGACCGCGCCTATCGCTTTTCATAGGATCTATTCTCTGATCTTGTCGACCTATCGCCTGTCAAGGTACATCTATCTCTATGGCCATTTCCGCTATCGCCCCTGCCGAGAACTGAGGATTGCTATTGGTAACTCCGTCAATAAAGGCGAACATTAGGTACGTCGTGTCCGTGGCCGGCGAAGGAGTGACCGCAGCAAATGCGATAGTTTTCGCTTCTCCGCTCGCATTGTCGCCTGTGTTTCCTGTGGTCACTCCTATTATCTGCGTGATCCCGTCCGCCCGTATTGTCTTAGTGATTGGACTGAACACTGAAGGGAAGGTGACTGTTACATTGGCAAATCCCGGAGGCACATTGATTATGAGCCTTCCTCCAGCATTGATGTAAGTATTGACGTTGGTATCGAGGTCAGCCATCGTGACATAGAAGGTCGTGTTCGTACCCGGAGCAACGTTGCTAACATGTCCAAACATCTTGGCATTGTTCAGTGCGCCGGTTGTTCCCTGGTCGGTCGAATTAGTCATGTATACGTTGCCCAGAGGTTCGTCAAGTGAGTGCATTCCTACAGTGTATCCTGTTTTTGTGAATACCCCGATGTCAGTGTACACAGTAGACGTGATCGTGGCCCCTGGCTCCTCTTCATTTGCAGGCAAACCTTTCGGCTGCGCTCTTGTAAGAAAAGTGTAAATCTCTCCCGGTGAAAGCGTTAAGGGGGAGCCAAGCCGCTTCCACTGGATCTGGTTGTCATGGGGACAAGACCATTCCGATGCCGTCGACGGGCTTATTGCCGTGATTGCACAGCCAGACTGAACGACCTGCGTCGTCCCTGTATGCGACCCAGTGAAAGCTGTCATAAGGACTCTGGAAACTTTCATTGTGCTAGTCGTGGGATTGACGACGACCGCGCCCCACAGACCGTGCTGCGTACTTTTTCCAAAAGGACCAGGTAGGATCAGATACATGTCAGGTTTTGTGGCTATGCTCGTGATCAGGCTTTGTGAAAGAGTGACGACTATTATGGTGCCTTTGTCAATGACGTAGTTGCCTGCCTTTGCACCTGTATAGCTAGCATTGAACGTCATTATCGTCGAAGGAGGGCCATCGGCTCGGTAGACTTCTTTCACTAGAGCAGTGGCACCTTTCTGAATGACAACCTGGCTAGGCGCTGCCGCTATCTTGGTCAGCGTGCACACTGAACCACCACAGCTTATCGAGCTGGTAATTTTTGGGGAGATCGTCAGGGGCGAGTTGGAAGTAGTAACGTTGTTGGTAATGGCATAGAGTATCGTGACATTTTCACCAGTAGTTATGGTTGGTGGGATAGTGTAAAGAGACATCGGTATGGGTGTCGATGCCGCCGGAAGGTATTCGGCCGACGCAGAAGATCCTGACTCTGTAATCACTCTGATTGAGTATGAAGTCGTGTTCTTTGCCGCAAATGCCAGCGCTTGGCCAACATTCTTGACTGTTGTCCTTCCATCAACCAGGAAGTCCACGTCGTATCTGTATTGTTCCTTCGGGGACGCTGTTTCGTTTACAATGTAAACTACCTTCGCACGCGAAGCACTCCCGCCCTCATTTACCAGAGTGATGTTGAATTTGTTGTTCGTGATTCTAACGTCAGAGATCTCCATCTCCTCGCTGAGCCGCGACAATTTTGAATTTGTCTTGGTGAGTATCTCATCTGTTACTCTCTCTTGCTGCTGCATGGTCCAGGCAGTCACACCGATGGCACTGGACATTACTATTATCATGAAAACTCCCGCTACAACGGTGCTGAGACCCTTTCGCTGTTTGGAGTGTATTCTTCGCATTCAGATTACCTCATGGTTTCCAGACTTGTTTTACCTCGGAGCCCCTAAGCGTCTTCACCCAAATTGCTTGCGGGCTGCCCACGTTCCAGTCTTTGTTGAAACTTATCTCGGCCACCTTTGTCGCGTTTATAGTCTGGCCCGCGTTCCAGACCTGTGTATTATTAATGTAAATGTGACTTATCTTGATCGCCACGTCGCCCGTATTTCGAATGGTTACATTCATTTTTTCGACACCCTGTGTATAGAACCATACATCCTCGACCACAAAGCTTTCCCTGATCAGATTGATCTTGCTGTCTGTCTGGTTGGCTATTTTCACCTGCTGGGCATTGAAGCTAGAATTGGACCAGGTCACAAGGAATGAGCCCATTATGCCTACCGCTGCTACGAGCATCACGGAGGTGACTATGGTGCTAAGACCTCTACGACTGTGCGTCTTCATACCCCGCAATGCCAATTAACGTAAAGCCCTTTGGCGTACGTATATCGATTAGTATGTAATTGGCAAGTACAACATTAGAAATGACTCCAGAAAATGATATGGAAGGTGCCTATCTTGTCGAAATTCTTACAAAAACCTTTCCGTCTGCATCCGTGCCGATGTGGTGTATTGCAAGCCGCTCGCTGAAGACGGTACTGATTTTCTCAAGCAAAGACCAGGACAGCCAGCTGTCATCCGCTATGGCCTTTATCTTGTAGCGGCCTTCAATGTCATCTTCAATGGCGCATCCAGCTTCAAGGCCCATCAGGTACCCCTCGAGGACATTGATTGCCTCCGGCCGGGGCCGGCGGGTCTGCACATGCCTATCTACCGTTCTGGGCTCCGGCCGTGGCTGCGCTGTGGTCAATGTTGCGGTTACTGCATGTTCCTGGCGCCGTGTTAGAGGCGCAGACGAAGTCTTTGTCACCGCATTCTCGATGGGAGCAGAGCCGGTCATGGTGCTTACAAGTTCCACAAGAGTCTTGGCAACCCGCTCCTCCGAAGTCGGCGAGGTTATCACGAAAATGTGGAGGTCCTGGCTCCCGAACATGAAAATGTCGTGTTTTGAAAACCGCGTTACTGAGAGCTTGTGCGGACCTGAAATATCTTCGAGCTGCTTTATCAGGGAAAACATTAGCGCTATCTGGACATCAAGCGTGTCGTGTCTCTCGATGGGAAGGGAAAAACTGGACTTGCCGACCCTGTAACTGAGGAGTTTTGCGTTATTATCCAGTATGCCGGCAAAGACCAAAAAGTCGGAGAGATCGCCGTCGATCTTGTCTAACAGCCTCTCAATGGCGCTGCCGGCAGACACATGCCGGCACAGCTCGATCTTCTATATAAGGTTATCAAAAATGAACCTAAAGACCGAGATCATTGAGAGGTTGTTTGTGTAGAATCCACAGAGCTCTGACTTTTTGAACGAGTTGCTCTCGAGCAGCAGGATAATGTCCTTGTTGTCCACGAGGACAAAGTTAACAGGGACTACCTTTTCTGTGGTTTTAAGCGAGATTGGACTGCTTTTCTTGCGCCCTTCCTCGTTCTCTCCGTTTATATAGTCCGTAGCGTTCTTGCACGGCGTCCTGAGCTTTACCCTTATGCCCTTGCTCGTCAGCTGGATCAGCTGGTCCGTTATTTCTGCATGGTAAAAGTTCACCAAGTTCCTGTCGGTGACAAGAATCGTGACTTCTTCCTTTGCGTCTGCAAGCATTCTCTTTATTTTGGAATTGATAGAGTTCTCGCCCATCACTATCTGATAGCTCTCTTTCTTGTCAGATTCGTGGACCACGGTGCTGCTGACTATGGTATCGACCAGTTCCTGGAATCCCTTCTTTTTCTCCGCAATCGACTGGAGGGCGTTCTGCTTTGTCTGCACCAGGCAGTCGATGACTTCGTCCATCTGGAGTGAGTAGTATTTCTGCGGCCTGTCAAAGGTCGAAAATACCACACCCTTCGAGAGAAGTGTTGATATGTAGTTGTATGTTTCAGTCCTTTGGATGCCTGTATGTCTTGAAACATCGCTTGCTGTCGAGTTTCCATGCGTCATCAGGAACAAAAGTATCCTTGCCTCGTTCAGCGTCAGGTCCAGTTTCTGTAATTCTGAAATCAGGCTGTTTTCTATTTCTGAATTCGGGTTTGACACCTTGAATTCGTCCATTTTGAAGCTAGCTGCCATTTTTGATCGGGGAACAGGAACAATGTTTTAGATATATATAAAGTAGCTGTTGTATGTAGAGTACCACATATGTAGACTTGCTGGAAAGTACTATTTTTCATGTAAAACCTAGATAAGCAGGATATAATTCTTACATCAAAACCCCCGCGGGGCTGGCTTGTCTGTCAGAAAGCCTGACTGACGCCCTGTCTGGTGCCAATTATTACCCTGCCTGGCTCATGTAGACGTCCATGAATTGCTTGGCAATGTCGGTGGGCTTGCTGATAACCCTGGCATTTTTGACCGTTCTTTTGATGGCCTTGCTGCCTATCCCGATGGCAATCAGGTTGATGCCCTTTCCCCGGAGCTCCCTGACCGAAGTCCCAAACTCTCTGTCAATGTCGGTGTATCCCGACGGCAGTCCATCCGTGACCAGTATCATGAAATTCCTGTCCTTGGAATTTTGTCTTACCAGGTTTGCGCACGCTCTTATGGCGTCCGGGATGTAGGAAAGCCCTCCGATCTGAAGGCCGCCTATCCTTGCCTTTACCATGTTGTCGTACTTTTCCGCAAAATCCTTGATGCAATGGAGGTTGTCAGAAAAGGCAAACATGCCCCATGGGTTCGAACTAAGAATGGAGTTGGCAGTCTCGGCAAGGCAGATGGAAACAGCGCGCAGATCATTGCTCGAGCCAGTCAGGCTCTTGCTCGAATCCACAAGAACCGTCCACGATTCGTCCTTGTGGAGTTCCTCGTCCCTGCTGAAAATATCCGTCCTCGGCGATTCACTTGCAATCGCCTGTATGGCCACCTGAAGGTCGATGTTGCCTGTCTCCTGGAAGGTATTTTCATCAAAGGCGTTCTTGACCAGCCTCACGCGCTCTGTAATGTTTCTGATGTCAGGAGAGAGGTCTGCATGCAACTTGGAAAATCCCACGAAATCACACACTGGGAACATCACCTCGCCAAAGTTCAGGTTCCTTGTGGCCTGCAACAGCTTTTTCATTATCTTTTCCCTGAACTTGATTTCCCTCATGAGCTCAAAGAACGTCTCTTGCCACACCGAGCTGTCGTATGTGCGCAGCTCCTTGACTGATGGTTTTATCTTGTTGAAATCTTCAGCGGTGATAAGTTTGCTCTGGAATATCGATACTGATGCTAGCTCCCTGTTTGAAAGTGGGTGCGAATATGGGAGGTAAACATTATGCCACTTGCCCGGGATTTTTCCCACTATGGCGTACAGGGAATTGCACATTGAGGCGACTTCGGTCCATCTCGCTTGTCTCTTCGTCAATTTTGTCGCAGAAAAGCCACGCGAGATCTGGTCGTCAATTACGGCGCCGATCTTTTTTGTGCTGGAAGAAAAGGTCTTGATGTCAGAGGTAAAGCTGCGAACCACTTTCATTATCGGCGCAGGCAGGTAGAGCGGCACATGCAATACAAAAGATGCGAGTGCAGCCTGCGCCATGACCGGATATTCATTTGGTTCCCTTGACAGCAGAAGGATTGAAAGCGTGTCAGCAGTCCGCATAACATCATCATAGAATGCCTGTCCCTGGATTCGCCGGACCCTCTGCCTTGCAAAAATGTCCAGTATTATGTTCATGGCATATCTTGCCCGCAAAGGGTCAGACTTTTTGGCAAGCCATTCCTTCAGGTAATCGTGGTAGATCCAGCGAAAGATGGATTTTGCACTGAGGAGTGAAATCGAGGCTATTATGACCTTGACAGCAGAGACTTGACCGAACTCTGTGTCATCAAATACGAACGGGCCGTAGGAAATTGCCTTCCTCGCAAGGCCGATCTGTGGTATTGCAACTATGCAATCAGAGATAGTCTTCCCCGTCTTTAGAGACGGGAGAAGGTCGCTGCTCGGATAGGCAAACCTTGCGCTGTTTGATTCCGAAACCTGCAACTCTGCGAACTTGTTGTAGATTATAGAGTAGAAGGAAGCCATTACACAAGCGACTCTGCGTCCTGATTTTCAGGTACGAAGGTCGGATTGCCGGAAGACCTTATGATCCTCCTCACGACTTCCTGCGTCGCCATATCGTCACTCGTTGTGGACACGATAGTCTCTTCCGCGGCTCGCTGGACATCCAGCCCGTCTGCAACCAGCGTGGCCCAGTTCATAAGGTCACCCACTGACGGCGCATACGGAAGATCGCCTTTCTTGTAGTTGGCTCTCAGCTGAGCAGCCACTCTGACCATCTGGAGGGCAACTTCCTTGCTGACCTTTCCTTTCTCGTGAATAAGATCCACCTCGTTCTCGCTCGGCTTGGACCCGACGCTAAGGTAGTCAAAGTTGACCCATACGCTCAGCCTTCTGCGGAATGCCGCGTTGAGCGGCTTGGTGCCGGCAAACTCTACCGAGAACGGATTCATGCTGATAATGACGAATCCGAGAGGGTGCCTCGGGATGATCTCGTTATCCTTTTCGTTAAGCACGATGTGACCCCTGGTATCAAGGAGCGGGTTGAGCCTGGTAGCAACGTCCTGCTTCATCATGTTGGCCTCGTCAAGATACAGGATTCCTCCGTTTCTGCACCACGACACGATCTGACCATCGATCCAGTTCTCCCTTCCAAGGCCGATGTACCTGCCAAAGAGGTCAAACGATGATGTCTGGAGACCGCAGTTGATCTCCCAGAGAGGAAGGCCCGAGAGCTCTGCTATGAGATATACGATGTGAGTCTTGCCCGTGCCGCTTGGACCGATAAGCGCGGCCTGCTTGAAGTGATGCATAGCTCGCATTATCCTCTCAACATAATTCTCGCCCTTGTCAACGTACTCGGGTGTGTTCTTGGGTATGAGTTCAGAAACATTATCGGGGAAGACATAATTTCCGGCAAGGTCGTATTTTTCGACTCCGTATTTCTTTACCAGCGGAGATTCGTAGGATCTTAGCCTCGACATCTGGATGGTGATCTTTGATTGCTGGCTGAACGTCCTGAGCCTTGTTGTGACCTTGTTGTTCCCCAGAATCTTTGATTTAGTGTCATTCCCCGAATAATCCATAGCTTGAGTATCAGATGTTTCAAGAATAAAAATTGGTTCTTGTGTAGCTGCAAGTTACACGCATAGTTCTTTTGCATAGCCCCCGGATCTTTAGCGTATTGTCATCGCAACCAAGTAGTTCAGGACTTCAAGTGGACGTGACGCTTAACAGCGTGTTTGCCTCGAGAAAGCGCAACCTTGAGAACGAAAAGACAAGCCAGCCATCAATGCTCCCTAGCACTTTTCAGGTATATACAAAGATCGACGAAGAATCAAGAAAAGACAACAAGTTGGTGATATCATTCCTGCTGACGTTAAACGACACGAAAGGACTGGTGACCTACGAGTTCCGCGGCATCTGTAACGTCACTGGAACTTCTGCCGACTTTGAATCCGTGATGGAGACTAACAAGAACTCTCGCGTGCCAAAGATACTGGACATTCTTTACCAAAAGCTCTATCCGGCGATGTTCATGCTGGCGGGTATGACCACATCTTCGTATCCGCAGTCCATAGCCCTTCTGACAGACATGGTGTCTTCGGAGCCAATTCAGGTGCGCCAGGAAATGGTGGCAGTCGCACAGGGCGGACAGGAAAAGTCAGAGAGCAATGCAGCTCCCGCTTCCAAAGAACCAAAGCCGTTACCAGCAAAGCCTGCCTTCACCAGGGTGGCAGACGGCAAGACTTTCAAGCCGAAGTCCGCAACAGATAGGACTCCGTTCGTGGAACAGAAGAAAGAATCAAAGCCTGCAAGCTAAGTCGATCATCTTAGCTTTTCTCTTTTTATGCAGCAAAATTGAAAGAATGATTTTCATAGATGAGACGAAAACTCGAGCTTGGGTCATTGAATATTGTGTAGACTTTTGAAGCCCATATCAACCTGAGCATTGATATTGTGGTTTATAAATCTATATTAGTTGATAAACGCCATTAAGTTTATAAACCAAAAAATTAAGATCATGGTTGAAATACAATGGGAAATGTGTGGGAAGATCTTGGATTTACAGGCAATCCTTATGATCCCCGAGCACTATCCATAAGCAACGAAGACAGAAAACTAATAATCGACAGAACTAATGAGTTGCAGATGTTAACTACTCTGGCCAATTCTGGCAGGGGCATCATAATAGTAGAAGGCGGTGTTGGTGTTGGAAAAACTAGCTTAGTTAATGCCATGCAGTATGATTTGTTACATCAGAAAAAGAACAAAATTCTCCCAGCATTCCAAAAGATTGAACTCACAGATGACAACATAGAACCAAAGAATTTCATCCTCTCCACTTTTTCCAATATGATATTCAGTCTTGAAAAATTAACGAATACAGACTTGGCAAAACAAACAGGTATATTGAAGGAAGGAAAGTTGCTTGTTGCTCAAACTATCCAGTCTGGCTTTGCAGGAAGTCTACAAGCCTTTGGTTTTGGTGGTGGAATGTCACGTAGCCCTTCTACCAGTCATCCGGCCGCCGTAACATTGTCTGCCATATTGAATACGATGGACAGATGGGTAGAATATGTATCAAAGAATACCGAATATGATGGGCCGGCAGTTATCCCTGTGAATAATATGGATGTCTTGGATGATAAAGAAATTGTATCATTTCTCAACTCAATGCGAGACACCATAATTGACAGACCGCATATAGTGTGGGTACTGATAGGCAGAAAAGGTCTGTTCTCCCTACTTGAAAATGAAGCTAGAAGAGTTAGCGAAATAATAACAGGTCAACCTGTGGTACTCCAACCGCTAACATTGCAAGATGTATACAACGCGATAAAGGTGCGCATCGAATTGCTAAGCCGAGACAAGAAAAATAAAGATGGCATAGTCTCTGACGAGATAGTAAAAATTCTCTATGATACTTCACAAGGAGAGATACGATATGTCTTCAAAAGAATAACTGACATAATACTCAAGTTCAGAGGACAATTCCCATCAATTTCAAAAATTCCGTTAGATGTTGCAAAATCTATGATCATCGAGTTTGCAAAGTCCCGAATAGATTCACTGAATTTATCTCCAAAAGAAATAGCTGTGCTCAAAAATATTGTCAAAAAGGGATCAATGCGAACAAGGGAATACCAGAGTGTAGGGCTGCAAACTCCTCAAGCTCTGAACAAGTATCTTGCAAGCTTTTACAAACAGAATTTGATGGTAAAGGAATACGGAGAGGGGAAGGCTGTCTACTATAGACCAACAGCAGATACAATCTTTGCCCTTCAAGACACCACCACTAGTTAAATGCAATATGTGATGGAGAGAATTTTTACGAAGGAATAATAGTTTGACTGCTGATTCTGTTGCATATATTCATAGATCTTGCCAAGTCCGTACCGACTCGGTACTCGGTGACAAGAATGTCAAAGACGATATCTGACAATATCTGTCTTCAGTGCAGCACCGCGCTTGTTACTTTACAGACTGCGGTGCAGGTGGCATGCTTGGGACCGCAAAGCTGAATGACATCGTGTACTTTTTGGCCAAGCTGGCGTCTGACGGTCTTAACAGGACCTTGGTTGGTACGTCGTTGACAAAGGAGACTACCAGAGAAGTGTTCCCTGAAAGCGCTGCCTTGGCCTTTACCGCCTGGCAGATGGAAAGAGCCAGAGTAATCCTGCCCATGTTTTCCCGTAGCATGTTGATAGTGTCAAAGTAGAGTTCCGCAAGACCCTTGTTCTTTGGTCCGACAAAGACAGACATTGGCTCCAGTGTGACCCATTCGCCAACCGAACCATCCGGCTTGTCCTTGTCCTTTGCGCCGAACATTTTCTTGTTATCGTCCTTGAGAGTCATGGATCTGTTCTTTGGATCGCGGACTGCTAGTGCTTCCTGCATTTCCTCCGCCCATCTTTGCTGTTGCTGCTGGCTCTTTTGTGCCACGGGCTTGTTGTCACGCAGCACGAATCCCAGCGTTTCCTCGTATCTGTTTATGGCATCAGTGTACTTGCTCTTTAGCAGGCGCAGGTGAGCCTCAAAAGCGTTAAAGTTCTCAAATGAGAGTATCTGGATTCCGGTTGCAGACATTGTTAGTCGGCCTCCTCATTTTCTGAATCATTCTTTGTCTTTATCTGGACCTTGACCCTCTGCATCTGTTTCGCCACCTTCTTGAGCGTGCCTATCTTTTCCGTGGCCTCTGCCTTCTTTTCATCCGCGCTAGAATCCAGCTTGGGTATG
This sequence comes from Nitrososphaera sp., assembly GCA_036554645.1. Taxonomy (GTDB): domain Archaea; phylum Thermoproteota; class Nitrososphaeria; order Nitrososphaerales; family Nitrososphaeraceae; genus Nitrososphaera. The sequence continues at coordinate 899 of DATBMW010000054.1, read as the reverse complement.
ATCTCTTCCAGTAGCCGCATCACCTGGGCGCTGTTAAGGTCGGAGAACTTTTTCGTGATAATGTTCCCTGTAGATTGCAGGATTATTACTTCGGCATTATTGTTAAGTATGGCACTTTTTATGCCAGCAAAGTCGTTCTGGAACACCGCCGCCGACAAAGACAGTGAAACTTTCAGCGTGTTAAGCAACATGGAAACTGAAGAACCTATAGAGCCAATGATTTCGCTTTCCTTGGATGTTAGTTCATATATCTGAAGCGTCTTATCTACAACGTTGTCAATGTCCGAAAGAAGGTTGCCGCTCTTTCCTTCATCCATAGTAGCCTCTTTTAGGATCTGAACGTCTTCTACCATCTATAAGCATGGAGGATTTTTGCAATATCATGATTTGTATGTATAAGGTTGTGACTACACGTTCCTGATCCTGCTTGTAGCTTGGCAAGACACGCTAGAGCCTTTATCGAGACCTACTAGTTATGCAGAATAATGAACTTCAAGTTCCAAAAGCGCAGAGGTCTTGGGGACGTCATTACGACCCTCATTATCCTGATTGCCTCAGTAGTACTGGCGGCAGGGGTAATTTTCTTTGGAGGTTCACTCTTCCAGACCAACACCGAGAACGAAGCAATACAGGTATCCAACACCCACATCTGGGTATCACCCAACGGTACATCTTCAGTAGCAGGCTTTGTAGTGCAGAACACTGGTGGTAAGGTAGTGTCTGTCCAAAAGATCACGATCAGAGGCCAGTCAGTACCGACAGGCTCGTGGTGGTACAACAACACCCAAACAGTTGCTACAGCAGGCAACATCCAGACCGAGCTGAAATACGAAAACGACCTACACGATGGCGTTGATGTAAGAGCATCAACCCCAGGACCGGAGGTATTCACAATGGCA
>DATBMW010000015.1:0-99564 GCA_036554645.1 Nitrososphaera sp. | reverse complement strand
CCCATCCGACACGGCGTAATTTCATTTCAGCAAGGCAAGCGGGTATCTCCTACCGGCGGATTTACCCAGCAGTTACTGATCCCGGCATGAAGCCGATTTCCGATATGGGGTACGGCTGGCACCCCGATCCTCCCTGCCTCCACCAGCTATTCCGCGGAGAGGCTATATTTGCTTGTTGGATGTGAGCACCCTGACAGTCCTGCACACCGAGCAGACAGTCCCAGTAGAGTCTCGCCCACAAACAGAGCATTTTCTGGCACCAGCGGTTCCGGACAAGTCACGCAGCAACCTCGACACCTTGGTCATCGAGTTGTAAGCATTGTACTTGATTCCGGGACGATCTCTTTCAAACCGATTGAAGAATTCCCGCAATTCGGTTCTTATGCTTTCGTCCATGTAGGGGCATTCTTCAGACTGAAATGGGATGTTTGACTGGAGCGCGTAAAATGCAACTTCGTGTTCGTAGATCTCGATGAAAGGCTTTATTTTCTTCAATCTACTCGCATATTGCACGGGCTCTGGATATATCCAGCCTATTCGCTCCACATCTCCTGCCAGGAGATTTATCATGAAAGTCTGAAGCTGATCGTCCAGGTTGTGCGCCGTCGCAACCGCACTTGCTCCGACCTCCTCAGCAGCAATGTCTATCCCCCTCCTCCTAAATGTTCCACACATTGAACAGGAAGACATCTTCTCTGTCGGCCTCAGCGACATTGCTTCATCCATGTCAACTCCAAAAAGCGACTTGTAGCTAAAGACTCTGGAGTCAACTTTGAGTTGCGCGCAGAATTCCGAGACTATCTGCAGTGACTCATCACGGTAACCCCTGATCCCTTCATCAATGGTTATTGCGACAAGTTCGTTATTGTTATTGTGCTTCTCGAACATTTTCTTTAACACAAAAAGAAGCGACAGGCTGTCTTTGCCTCCGGAAACGCCGACCGCGACTCTTTCACCATGTCTTATCATCGAATACTTGGCAATAGTCCTTGCAGTCTTGTCCTCGACTGATCTCAGAAAACATTTTCTGCACAGGTTCTCTCCAGAGTACGCTCTGTGGAAGACACTTTCCCCCTTGCCACATTTTCCGCAGAGCATTCGCTGATGACTTGATAAGTAGTGGTTATTAATGATTCGAGCCGCGGTCAAGCGCTAGGTTGAAACCTGCCCTTACAATTCAATTACAGCACGATCTGTGCCTTGTCCATGTTTTCAAGAGCGACTTTTACCCGATCAATCATGCCCTGGAGAGGCGACATATGCCGGTGCTACTTTTGTTGCTTTTCTTTTTTTGAAGATTGCCACCAGTCGAGATAATCGTCTTGACGCTGTTTCCTTGGATCCTCGCTGGACCTTGAAGCCTTGTCCCGGAGCTCGTCTATCTTTTCTCTGGTCGCAAAGAGCCCGCAGCTCTTGCAGATAAAACTCTTGCTGGAGAGGTCAAATTTCAGCTCCCCGCCGCATTCTGGACAAAAGCTTGCCAACCACCTTTCTATCTTGTCTTCACCCATAAAAGGTTTTCAAAGGAGTGATGAAAACGTGTAACGTGCGCTATTCTGTTTCGGTCAGATTCAGCTCGGAAGAAAAGTTGACGGTAAGCGGAAGCGAAATAACGATTTCTCTGAAATCTGCACCCGAGCGCGGAAGGGCAAACGCCGAACTGATGAAAAGGCTCTCAAAACATTTCAATGTGGATAGAGGAAGAATAAGGATAGTCTCAGGGTTTTCTTCAAGGAAAAAAGTTGTTGAAGTATCTCTGTAGCAGCAAAGTTCGGTGCATGGACTTTGATCGTCATTCCACTATGTGGTCGGTTCGCCCATCGTAATGCCATGCACCGAGATCAGCATATTACATTTTTTGAAATTAAATCTTTACTGTAATTCTGCCAGAATCTGCATCGACGCTCAATGTCGATCCCGTTTTCACTTCGGCAACGGACATGCCACGAGGGAGCCCAACCAAAGGGATATTCGCTATTGCGCAGCCCGAGGCAGTTGTGATGTCAGCTATCGAACAGACGATGGCATACGGCGCGGTTCCATATTCTCGCATAGAATAGATGACATAGGCGCCAACGCTGCTGCCTACCGCGAACGGATATACCAGGATGGTCCCTGCCAGAGGGATACCATGCAATTCGTGCTTTGGATCGGTTATTTTTCCCAGCCTGGCATCTACCATCCCAAGAAAGTTGATTGGCTGGGTCGTCACAACGGCAGGACCATTGCCTTGCCCACGAACTATCTTGTGACAGCCAGAAATTATCATTTTGCGTACTCCTTTGCTATCCTTCTAATGTCCTTGAGCGCGACTTTAACCTTGTTGGAGTTGTTCAGATAGTACGCTCCCTTGACGCTGTTTGAAATCACCGAATCATATTTCTCATGGTCGACATACGGGGTAAGGCAGGTGCACGAATCACACATGAATTCTGCTCCGGATTTTTCGATTTCTCCAGCAAGCCCTATTTTTGACGCCTGCGAATGAATGGCTCGCGAACAGAAAATCATGCAGCGTTTAGTAAATTGCTTGCCACGGACAAGTTCTGATAAGAGTTCCAGTTCGCCCAGCCCCAGCTGTGGGCTGCCGAGTACAACAAGGTCCCCATCATCCGATGTATCCAGCTCTGCCATGACATCCACCGCTTCCTTCCGGCCAAAGGAAATTCTCTCTGAGCCTCCAGAACCAATCGTGAACATGCCACATGAACCCGAAGTTCCCATTCCGGCGCTCAATGCCTTGGCCTGCATGGTAGAAGGCGCTGGAACATTCAAAGAAACGCAGCTATCTTTCACGACTTTACCAGCAAAGTACCCGAGCAGTCCATAGTCAAGCTCGCTCTGAAACGGATGATCTGGCTTTATTTCGACCTTGGGATTTCGTGCCTCCTCTGCCCTGAGATCTGACAGCGGGGCTTTTCCCGTAACTGCACTTGCAAGAGCTGAAAGCGCGCTTTCCTTGTTGGTCTTTAGCCCTAGCAGGGAATTTGCAAACACAGCCGCGTTGCTTTCCGCAAAACTGACTGCGCTTCCCGTCTCGGGAATATCGAAAACCTCGTAGGGTGTGCATGTAAATGAAGGAATCACTCCCATTCTTTCGTACGCGCTGGCAATGCCTTCTTGCTTTTCTCGGAAATGACCAGATATGCCCGCGGGTCTTCTCCTGTCATACCCCATGGGATTTATTGTCGTCCTGACTGCAACTCTGGCTTCCTTGGAAAAGTTCTCCAGAAACTTTAGCCCGGCGTCGCCGATTGTGTTATAGTTGACGCCTGAAACGTGGGCCCACTTGATAGGCACGAGCTTTTCCGCGCCGGTAGCTTCGCCTATAGCAGACAGGATTCTGTAAGCTGAAGCAAGCGCCTCGCCGTGTTCCCCTCCAAGCGCGTCTTGCTCGGCCCTGCTAAGTTCCAAAGATGTACAGCGTTGATGCAAAGATTTCGGTATAATAACCATTAGGCAATTATATGATCCACCTCTCCAGTATCTTGTTGGCCAATCGGGGCGTAATGATGAACGTCATACTGGACAGGATGATTCGCGCGCTCAACCGGGGGCGGCAGCCTCGGCTTACCGCGCTGCGTGGACTGCAGATGGAGGAGCACGGCGATCCATTCAAGGTCTTGATAGGCACAATCCTCTCCGCCCGAACCAGAGACGAGAACACAACCCGAGTGGTCAGTAGACTCTTTGCCCGATTCAAGACTCCTCAGGAGTTGGCCTCAGCAGATATTCAAGAAGTAAAGAAAATTATTCACAGCATAGGCTTTTACAACGTCAAGGCCGACAGGATAGTGCAGGTTTCCCAGATACTGGTAAACAGGTTCGGAGGCCGCGTGCCATCAGACATAGAACGCCTTCTGGAGCTCCCGGGGGTTGGCAGAAAAACGGCCAACTGCGTGCTGGTCTATGCATTTGACAAGCCCGCGATTCCAGTCGATGTCCACGTTCACAGGATTTCAAACAGGCTTGGGTTGGTTAGCACAAAGACTCCGGAAAAGACGGAACTTGAGCTTGGCAATATCGTGGACAGGCGACTCTGGACCAAAGTCAACGACACTTTTGTGATGTACGGGCAGAACATTTGTCTTCCCGTGAGGCCCAACTGCAAAGCATGCGATCTGAGGGATATGTGCAAGTACTATAGAGCTAATCGGAAGGTTTTCTCTTCTTCACGACCAGCAGCCCGACGATCAGAGCGCCGACGCCGGCCATGATAGCAGCAGGGACGATATAAACAGGCGAATCCTGAAAAGCCCCAAAAAGGATGTCAAAAGTAATGTCGCCTCCAGATGCAACTGCTGGTGACGTTGCATTCTCTCTGCCATATACGGAAATCGATCCCACTGCAAAACCTTCAAGATTGAATCGATCGAGGATCGTCCTCTTACCGTCAGAAACCGTCAGCCCAACGTTTTCTCCATGCGCCACTGCCACCGGACCATCCAAAGACCACCCGTTCACGTCATTTGAATAAAGTCGTTGATATCCTATTTCCGGCAAGTTTACGGAGACAAGGTATCTTCTGAACTCGCCGCCAAACATTACCAGCTCGATGAATTTCTCGCTCGGCGCACGTTCCTGAATCCTAATGACTATTTTCGAGTCCGCTCCCGGAACGTACGAAAGATTGTTCCGTATGCTCAGGATCCAGCTGGGAGTCTTTGGCTCGCCATATTCATAGACCAGTGGATCGTCAAGGTCACGGTTTGCGGCAGTGTACGGGAAAGCAAACGTCTCGCTCCTGTCGGACTTTAGAATCAGATATTCACCAGAGCTCTGAGCAAAAGCTGCTACCGGAATCAAAGAAAAAGCGATGATAAGGGCGGCAAGCTGTAAGTACAATTCATTGGAAATCGCACACTCTAGTAATATAATCGACACGTGCTGGGCAAATTCAGCAGAATGACCCTTCATCTCTTCTGTCACGTTCGCATGCTCGCGCCACAAATTCTTGATACGATTCTTGTGCGTCTCTGGAACACTCGTTCCAAGGATTCCTGATATAACTGCCACCGAAAATAATACATGACAGTAAGATATTGCATAGCCGTAACGATTCGTTGGCATCCACTAGAACCGTTCTTTCAATATTGTTGTCAGCGGTTCTGATCTTTCCTGTATTGTCGGCATTTGCAGAATCTCTTACTGTAACGACTAACAAGGACATTTACACTTCAAAGGAGAAGGTGATTGTCATAGGAGTCGTTCCGGAAGTCGCTCCTGACGGATATGCCGTCCTTGTAACGATAAAGGGTCCAGACGGCGAGGAGTGTTTGCTGCAGACCATTCTTCCTGACTCTGACAGTTCTTTTGTTTCGCGACCGCTTCGTCTTGAATCCTGCGGGCCAGGTGAATATGAGGTGCTTGCCTACTACGCCGAATTATCCGCAAATTCTACCTTCACCGTCTCGAACAGCGGCAAGAGCGGTCAAGGAAACAACGTCGAACTTCGGATACTAAAGAACGTCATCCTCCAGGCACAGCAAACCGTGAATCTAAAAATTCGCGAGTTCATAGAGGCGAACCATGTTCTGCCGGAGGATATCGCTGCAAAGTATAGTGAGGGCGTGTTCGAGGCATCTTTAGCAATCCAGGCAATAGACTTTGGAGACTCTGGCGAGGCAAAGAAGCATCTGATTTTTGCCATAGGACACTTGCGGGCGGTCATTGATGCACTTTCGGCGGAACGAGCCGTATTTGACCCGGCGAGTGAACTCCAATTGCTAACCGACGACAGCGGGTCGAGTTTACTTGAGAGATACGAGAGATTGAAGGAGTTCTACTTCCGCCTGAAAGAAGTTACCGAAGCGAATAAAGTGGACAGGACAGCAGAATTCGATAGTGCGGTATCGCTACTAGCCGATTCAAAGCAGATGATTGATGAGGGAAACCTTGATGGGGCCGCAAGCACCCTCGATCAGGTTAACGAAATGCTCGAGAGCATAAGGCAAAACCTTTTCGAACATGATGCGACCGCATCCACTCTTGCGAGCAATTCCACCAGACAGGACGATCCACAGGCAAGGAGGCTAGCGAGCGCAGCGGACAAGTTCGAAATGAGGGCCAATGCTCTCCTTGAAGATGATGAAAACCCGGACGCAGAGTCGAAGGTACAGGAAGCACTCACGCTGATCGGCGCCGCCCGCGCAGCGATTGACGATGGCGATTACCAGTATGCTCGCAAGGCTCTTTCCGCGGCATTTTCTGCGCTGAATGAAGCAGAAAAGCTGCATGACGATGGAGGCCACGATGATGACAATTCCGGATCGGAAAAGAGCGAAGAAAGTGAAGGATCCGAAAGCGACAGCGATGATGAAAAAGAAGAGAGAGATGATAGCGACAAAGACTCTTCTTCTAATGAGGATAATTCTGGAACGGGTTAGCCAACGCAGCACGCACAACCGACCATGCATTCTCGCGGGGGCCCTAGCGCGATTTAGCGAAATTCGCTGATAATGTCTCCATTCCTTACCGGGCGCCAATCCTTGTGCAGCATCTTTGGTAATTATCACGCTGGAACGATTGTTTCAATGTGCGAGTTCCGCCATTCCCCTAATATAACAACGTGAACTTGCAATATCCGATGTCTGAAAGAAAAAACAACAGGGGCAAGATCGAAATTATGGCTGACGTTCTGTCCCTCTCTACAGCTGGCATAAAAAAGACGCATATCATGTACAGGGCAAACCTGAGCTATGAGCAAATTATCCATTATCTCAGGCAGCTGCTCGGGAAGGGACTTCTAAGCCAGGACAATTCGGAAGGCGCTCTCGTCTACAGGACTACGGAAAAGGGAAGGGAATTTCTCAGCTGTTACTCGAGAATGACCGAGCTCATTACGGAAACGTACGCCAGTACTCCAAAGATGCCTCTTCTGACCACCTGAGGTATCGAAAATCTATTTTCTAGTAATCCAAAGGAGTACAGAGAGGCCCGCCGTCTGGGCGGAATTTATCGCGAATAGATAAGGCGCGGCTGCATCTACGATGTCCTTTATGGCAGGGCCTGCCATGTAGAGATTTGACCAAAAGATCACGATTACAATGTTCTGAACGATGAAGAGAGAAGCTACCAGCACCAGACCAAACGTAAAGTAGGACTTTATGAGGCGCAAATTCTGGACATAAGTGGCCATGATCCCTCCAAGCAGGCCGATATTGAGTATGGCTGCGGCAGCAGCTCCTAGCATAAAGTCCATCTTATGCTGTTCCGCCCCCCTGGTCGCCTAATTTACTTTTTCCCAATTCTGACCATTATCTCCTTGAATGAAGCGTAATTCTTCTCCATGAGGGGAGTCAAGAAATAAGTCGCCCCATACGAATTCTTGTTGTCGGTTATAACCAAGCCGTTTTCGGAAAGAACGCGCAAATGATGAATCACAGTTTTGTAATCCAAGGTCAGTTCCGAGGCAATTTGGTTAGCGTTGGCAGGATGGTTGTTAATGAGGTCGATTATCTTGGCCCTGTTCACGCCGCCCTTCGTGCTCCCGATCAGGTACCACAGGATGCGCTTGAATCTAGGATCAATGTATCCTCCAGAGCCACCCTGATCCCCAAGAGCCAATATTGAAGTAATAATCGTCGGCAAGTGAGGGAAAAGCGCTGGCACACCGCCGAGAAACGCAAACATCGCGAGCTAAAAAATCGCTCGGTGCGCCGAATATAAAGTTGATCTCCCATTGGGGTCAGATTTGGGCATGACTTGGGAAAAAATCCTTTATTGCCCGTACGATCCGAGCTGTAATGAACCTGAAAAAAAGTACGAACATGGTTGTCACGGCAGCCATTGGCGGGATGCTCGTTGCGATGATCCCGGCAGTGCTCGCCATGAACAATACATTACTGAATAGCGCGGAGGCAGACCACGCAATCGATAGGCCGTACGTCAAGGTCTTTGCAAAGACAGCCCTTTACGAGCCAGGAGTGGGCAAGACAAATGTATTTGGGCCGGGAGGAATATTCCCGTTCTTTAACGACACCTTCACCTGTGCCGACGATGTTCTGATATGCGGAGTGATGTCAGAGGGCGCAAGCTTCAAGGGAGTATTCAAAGAGGCAGGAGAAGAGGGCGACAATAGATTTGCGGCGGAATACACCGCTCCAATCACTTATGGTGACCACCAGATGGCCGGACACAAGTATCGGATCGAACTATTGGATACAGAATGGAACAACGCCGATTCGATGCTGACACCGTCACCAACAAGAGTACCCGCATTTTTGACTGCTGGCAAGGGCGTCGCATTTGATCAGGTACAGCACGGTCACTCGATGGTTGATAGAGCAGACGCACCGATGTTCCTGAACAAGGTTGCTCTTTACGGGCACGTAAACATCTATGACATAACGGATGGCCAGGAAAAGCTGGTGGTTGAAAGAGTGTTCGCCCACCTGATGGTAGGCCATGTCATAGACGAGAGCAAGTTCTACTCTGACATGCAGTTCAACACACCGCTGCCGCTGGTAGTGGCGCTGTTTGTGGTGAATGTGCCAAGTGGGGTGGAACTGCCAGGTGGAATCGGACCGCTGACGTCGGAGCAGGCGCAGAGCTTTACACCAATGCCAGATGATCCCTCACTGACCAACCCCCCTCCAGCGAACTATCAGCAGCTTGTAGACCAGGGTGTTGACGTAGCTGAACCGCTGCCCCAGTCCACAGTATGGCCGGTAGACAATCCGACACAGCCAGTGTACTTTACCTTCCTGCTGTTCACGGAGACCAAAGCATTCGACTCTGCCACAAACACTGTCCCAGGCCTAGACTAGGCCCGCCTCATCTTTTTTCAAGTTGTGAAGATAAAAGTATACTCTTTGTTTTCTGATATTCCTACTTTTTCGATTATTATCTTGAAGACCATTGGACCGCCTTCATAACTCTTGATGGGCTCAAAAAACATGTAGCCTTCGGCTTCAGATTCAGCCACCAGACTAGAGTCAAGCCTGTAATTCCCGAACACGAGGAGATGGTTGATGTTCTGATAGGTGTTGCCGCCGTGCGTCAGGAATGATTCTTTTTCTCTGATAAAGACGCTGTCCCCGCCGTCGGTATTTTTGGCCGTGATCCCGATCCTTACGTGATCGTCTGCCAGCTGGACTGTGTGCGCGGTGAGCGATATCCCGCCCAGGCTCTGCGACACATCCAAGTCGAGTGTCTGCAGAGGAGGAAGCGCCGAGTTAACGCACTCCATTTCAACAATGTTTGTCGAGTCGATGAGTGGAACGCGCACATCCTGCCCAAACGAGTTAACTTCCGCGAAACCGCCGCGCACCTTTCCCTGTAAGGAAATACAATCATCCTTCTCGATGCCTGAACTCTGGGACCTGGCCTGCTGATACATTATGACTGCTCTAGAGTCATCAGATTCATCAGCCTGCCCAAATATCCTGTATGTCAACAAGACGATAGCGCTGGAGCTCTGATCAACAATCTCGTAGATCTTGCCGGAAATCGTTACGTTGTGGTTTGCATACTTGTCGGGCTCGGACGCAAGGATGCCAAAGCTCGCATCTGTGAATTCAAAGTCTGAAGGTAATGGCGGCTGCACCGGAACATCGTCGTCTGTGTCATCAGTGTCATCATCCGTCGGGGTGGTTGGTAATTGATCGTCCGGGGCGTCCGTTGCATCATCTTCAATTCCAGTAATTGGTCCGGGGTTGATGTCATCAAACGAGTTGCGATCCTGGCCCATGGTCATGGCCGCCCATATCGCTACTACAGCGGCCACCGACGCTACTGCAGCGAGGATCACGGGTTTTGTCTTTGCTACTGAAGCTACCCTGCCCACTACCCCCTCGCTCCCGGATTTCAAGATTGTATTCGCTTGACTTTGCCACGCTATAAAGTGCGGCAAGTATCTTTTCGATACTTATCCAACTCGAGATTACCTGTCGAAACGAAATGACGTATATAATGCTATGTAAGTATAAAGATAACATTATATACCGCTAGAAATCAAAGCAATTCTATCTCTTGCCCAGTCTGAACCAGCAGACTGTTTGTATACGTAACACACATGAAGAGGCTAATCAAGCTGGCGGGACTAAAATTGAAAAGCCTTGGTTAATAGAAACAGGAGACCTGATGTTGCAGTAGTATTGACTGTTGTTCTGATAACATGCATGATAACGCTCGGCCCGCTTCAATTCGTGTCGAAAAGCGCTCTGGCGCAGGTACAGACTGTTCCTGCAGGTGATGACGTCACTATTAGACTTAGCATTAGCCCGTCCATAGTGGAATTCGGTGGGGCATCGCACGACATAGGCTTTGTGCAGCTCGTCTCCAACAGTACTGGGCAGCCCGTTCTGGCAACAAGGGACATGGAGATAGAGTTAAGCTCCAGCAGCCAAGACATCGCGTCAGTTCCAGCCAGGGTCACTATTTCAAAAGGTACTGATTACGCTCGGTTTGCAGTCACAGTTACTGATTTGAAAGGCGAGTCAGACATCTCGGCCCTTTTTGGCAATCAAATAGTCACCAAGACTTTTGCGGTTGTGGCGGCGGGCAGCCAAATTCCTAGCAACATTAACCTTGTCGTAGACCTGCCTTCCAGCAGGATGCAGATAGGCTCGGAGATGCCAGTCTCAGTTTATCTTGAGAACAACGGCGAAATCGTGCAAGCACCCGAAGATCTGGCAGTTACTTTTGATTACGAAAGATCACTTGTCAGGCTGAGCTCCAGCAATGTCGTTATCGAGAAAGGCAGCTACTACGCGCTCACTACCGTGAGGTCGCTCGAAAAGTCTGGGAACGCATTCATCAAGGCCTCGAGCAGTAATCCTGTCCTGGACACCGTTACTACTATAGAAGTATCTCAGACACAGCCTGCATCCATCAAGCTCTACGTATTTCCGGACAAAGTAGCCCGAAGTGAAAAGACAGTCGATGTCTTTGTGGGTCTTGCTGATGCTGCAGGAAATCCCACTGTTGCTTCAAATGATATCAAACTTGACATGTTTGCAAGTTCTCTTGGAGTACAAAATATCGGTTCCGCTAATGCTGTAATAAAGAAGGGCGAATACGGCTTCCATGCAAAGCAGTCGATAGTATTTTTTGAAGCGCAGAACGTAACAATAGGCGCCACGGTGCCGGGTCTAGGTGTAAGTACAGACAATTTTGAAGTTGTTGACGAACCCCTCGTTGCAAGCCACCCGAAAGCGCTGAACAAGCAACTGATAGTGTCTGTTGTTACTGCGGGAACACCAAGCGATGCGACTTCGATAGTAAGTTATCAGGTAAATGCAGTTGAACAGGACGATGATGATGACGCGGATCTGAACGGAGACGGTGAAGTGGATGCTGACGATATACACGCCATTGACGAGCTGACCGAAGGTGAACTCTATCCGATCGAATCCAGTCTGCTATACTCCACGAATCAGGGGAACCTGAATGTGGTAACAAGCGATATCAGTATGCTGAGGGTCATTGACACTGGATCGATTATCCCAGGTGGGTCATATGGCACCGCCACTGTAGCCAGTGGTCGCCAGCCCGGATCCGTCGTCGTATCGGTTTCACTTGCCAATATGGCCTCGAGTTCAAATTCAATGGAAGTGACAGGCGGCCTTACCCCGGTCCAGACGGCGATATACTCGCCCGCGGGCCTGGCAACTGATGATAACTATAGGGTGCCCTTCAACCAGGCAGGAAACGCCGATCTGTTCGTACTGACGCTTGACTCTTCTGGCAGACCGGCGAGATCGGAAGACGGCGTGGAGTACCTGGTAAAGCCAACAAACGAGCTAACGGAAATCGCCCCAGATGGGACCTTTGGCAGCCTGCAAATACACAGCAGCCAGTTTTCGTCATCCGAGGCAACAGCCGTTATCTCTGCGATTCCGGTTGGAGTGAATTCAGATAATCTGCTGACGGTCGAGTCCACGTTCCACACGATCTTTTTCAGCAGCATCACCGGTAAGGTGTCATTTCCTTCGGATAGTATCATAGGCTTTAGCAAGTCGCACCCGATCGGAGTGGTTCAGCTCACTGACGTGTTCGGTAATCCTCTCCTTGCATCGGAGGACATCAAGGTAACCCTGACTTCATCGCGCTCGGGAACTCTCCCTGTCACATCGATTACTATACCGATGGGAAAATCATTCGCACACTTTGACGTGATGACGGGAGGCAGATCAGAGAGCCTTACAATTTCTGCTTTCGCCGAAGGAGTACGCTCTACTTCACTTGAATTGGATTCTGTCCTGGCTGACCTGTCCGGGTCCTTTGTGCCCGGAGATGTGCTCGCAGCGACTCAGCCAAGTATCGTAGCTGTCGCTACGGATGAAGGCACAAGCGTTCTCTGGGGAGTGCCCTCGTCATTCCAGATAGCCAGCAAGGAGGATAAGGCCATGACCTATGATCCTGTTGCTAATGCATACATCGCCAAAGCAGAAGTAGTCGCGCCCAGTCCAGGTGACTTTACAATTGACGTAACTTTACTCAAGGACGGTTTCAAGCCTACAAGGCTATCAAGCCTGATGACCTTTGAAGCGTACCAGATCCCTCTGACCCTTGCACTGTTTCACGATGCACCTTCAATAGAGTATGGTCAGCCGGTCATGATGAGCATAAGGGTCGTCGATGCCAACTCAAAGCCGGTACCAGATGCCATTGTGAGGATAAACCCCGGACCTAACGCAACAGCTGTCCCAACTGCTGCCACGACTGATGCAAACGGCCTGGTGACTTTTGAGTATACCCCAACCGGCCCTGAAGCCAGGGGAATAGTTGTAGCAACCGCAGAAAAGGCAGGGTATACGATGGGCCTAAAGACAACTAATTTCGAGGTAGAGAATGTGCCCTTGGTGCTTCCTCAATGGCTGATGTTCGGAATAGTCGGTGCCATGGCCGCCGGAGCTGGCGCTGGCGGAATCTACTATGTGAAAAGACCCAAAGTAGAGCAGCCAGTGCGGCGACAGCGAGCGAGAAGGGTAGCGGAAACCGAAGAAGAATTCAGCGAATAGCCTTCACGCAAAAAGTACGAAGGTGCCGACGGAGATCGGGTGAGCCTAGGCTTCCAATGGTTCCGGCTTCTCTGTCAGGGCGTTCTCGGAAGCCCGTCCAGCTGACTCTAGACTCTGCTCAGAGTACTTGCGGATATAGTCAAGCATTGCTTCTTCCAGGGCATTTTTGAAATCACCTTTCTTGAGCCCGTGCCTGCTGTAAATTACATGACGGAACTCTTTGACGAGCTTGTCGTCAATTTTTGCATTTATTATAGCCACTTAACCATCCCGCATCTAGCTTAATGCGGATAAATATAAAGACATATGTTTAACACTGATATGAGTATACAGCTCTATGTTACATGCTTGAACTACATATCTTTGGGTGCATTAGTTTTCCTGGCGTTTTCCGAGTTTTTCTGGACATAATCCCTTATCGCTTCCTCAAGTGCTTTGGTAAGGTCCCCTTTCTTGAGGCCATATTTGACGTATACGACATGCCTAAAGTCCTTCAAAAGCTTGTCGTCAATTCTCGCGTTGATCAGTGACATGAGATGCTGTTAGCAAGTGCCTTTATATAAATATATCTGCATGAGTGCATAACTACATATCATGAATAGGCTGCCTATGATAGGATGTTGAAAAAGAGAGCAAGCAGGTCCCCGACTAGTAACATGGTGACCAGGCCAGCTCCCATAAAGACCAGGAAAGGAGTGGCCGAAGTCACCCAGACATCCTTCTTTGTCTCGTATTCTGCTGTTTCTGCTGGTTTGGGGGCAAAGTCGAATTGTCTTCTTCCGTTGACCACCCTCTCTATTGAAAAAGCATACTTTGGACTAGCTGATCTGTGGCCGATCATGACCGCAATGATTTTCTTTGAGGCCGGTTCGTGCTGAAGCCCTTCAAATAGCCTGTCCTTATGTGCCAAGTTCCGCAACAGGTTCCAGAAAATCTGGGTCATTGATAGGATTACAGCGTTAGTAAGGACGATGAGAGGCGAAATAGGATGGAACGAGGCCGCTGTTTCGGTAACGCCGAAAAGGGAGTCCTCATTGTAGAGGGGCAGGATCGCGGCAAAGGTGATGAGTGCCAACATATCCGCGCCTCCGAAAAGGCCTCCTCTGTAGATCCCGTACGAAACTGCCGCAGCTAGGCCAATCGAAATGGCCGTCAGGATTCCTTCTCCCTGGGTTGAGGGAAAATCAAAAATGTAGACAATGCCCGCCATAGAAGCAAAAATGATCCACAAAAGGTCGCTGACTGATCTCTTTCTCAAATCAAAGTACGAGGCGCAAGCGAACATGCCCAGGGCAAGTGCTACTCTGACTAGCTCGAAATCTGCCACGAGCTGTATCGAAGATTAATTTTATTTATCCTTTAGCAAGTTGCCTTTTTGACACAGCTTGCCGTGCTCAGACGAACGGCTCTTTGAAAGAAACTATCAATTTCGCTATCTCAGGCCTCATTAGATGCTCTGCAGGAATCTCGCCAGAGCTCACCATCTTTCTC
This sequence comes from Nitrososphaera sp., assembly GCA_036554645.1. Classification (GTDB taxonomy): domain Archaea; phylum Thermoproteota; class Nitrososphaeria; order Nitrososphaerales; family Nitrososphaeraceae; genus Nitrososphaera. The sequence continues at coordinate 85,108 of DATBMW010000015.1, read as the reverse complement.
ATCTTGGTGCCGCTCAGCTCCTCCCTAACTTCAATTCCATGGGGACAATTTCGCTCATTCGCATAGCCGAGACATTTCCTGCAGTAGTAAAAGGCAGGGAAGAAAACAGGTTGAATTTCCAGGTCTTCATAACTTTTGAATATCTCGTGCGCGGCAAAAGGATGGTAGTAGCTGCCAACTCCTGCGTGGTCGCGCCCCACGATAAAGTGAGAGCAACCAAAGTTCTTCCTCATTATGGCATGATGAATCGCCTCCCTGGGTCCGGCGTACCTCATTTCTGTATGCAGGGTCACGAGCATGGCCCTCTCCCTCGGGTAATAATTTTGAATCAGCGACTCGTACGCTGCGAGTATGACCTCATCCTTAAAGTCACCCTGCTTTTTCCTGCCTATCAAGGGGTTCAGGAAAAGGCCGTCGAAAACATTCAGAGCAGCTTTTTGTAACATCTCGTGCGCAACATGGGGTACATTTCTTGTCTGAAAGCCGACAGTGCTCCGCCAGCCCTTTTTCATTATCTCATCCCGCGTCTCGGAGGGCGTTTTCCTATATTTCCTGATAGGAGACTGGGACGTCCTTGTTGACATGTCGATTTTTCCGCCAATGAGCATGTTTTTCATATTGATCATCTTGTCAACTCCGGGATGCTTGGGATCTTCCGTCTGGTACACTGCTTTTGCGCTGCCGAGTTTGTCAAAAGGATACGTTTCTTCCACATGAAGCAGGGCGAAACTTTCTCCGCCAGAAGCCAGAACCACTTCGCCTGCCTCCTTCGCCCTGATTGACGTTTGTTCATCGACATCCAGGACTATCGGGACCGTCCAGGCAAGTCCGTTTTTCAGCCTTCCTGATGACACAACACTTTCAAAGTCATCCCGGCCAAGGAATCCTTCAAGCGGGCTGAATACCCCGTCCGCGATATTCTCGATATCATTTCTGAGGTCGCTGCTTACTTCCACAATCGGCATTCCACCGTCGAAATTCCTTCTGGTAAATCTATTTACAAGCCTGCCTCCATGAGGCAGAGGAATAGAACCATTTCCCGCCAACACCCATCACTCTTGCGCGCTTTTCCTTATTGTCGGATCAAAGTGGAGGCCGCATTCCTTGTTGGACGCATTCTCCCACCACCATCTCCCAGACCTTGGGTCGTCTCCCACCAGCACTGCCCTCGTACAGGGCTCACACCCGATGCTGGGATACCCCTTGTCGTGCAACTTGTTGTACGGAATTTCATTCTTGTGAATATAGTCCCAGACCGCGTCTGAAGTCCAGTCAGCAAGCGGGTTTATCTTTACAATGCCTCCGTGCGAGCCATCAATCTCGATCTTTTTCGTTGAAGCTCTTGTTTCAACCTGGTCTCTGCGCAGGCCGGTGATCCAGCCATCCAGCTTCATCAGCGCCCTGTTCAGGGGCCGCACCTTTCTTATCTCGCAACACATCTTGCGGTTTTCCACGCTGTCGTACATGAGGTTCATCCCCCTGGTTCTGACCATTTCCTCAACCTCGAACTGGTCAGGGAAATACACCTCGATCTGGATGCCATATTTCGCCCTGACGGCGTCCATGACATCGTATGTCTCTTGGTTGAGGCGCCCGGTGTCTAGGGTGAAAACCCTGGTCTTGTCAAGGTCGATTTTTGCAAGCATGTCAATGATAACAACATCCTCCGCGCCAAAACTCGAGGCGAGGGCGACCTTGCTCTCGTACGTGTCAATGGCCCACTGCAGGACCTGCTGAGCAGTCTTGCCTTCAAATTCTTCCGCCAGCTGCTCTAGCTGTAGGGGCGTGGGTCTGGACAGCATGTATGAAATTTGGTGCCAGAGTCCTTATAATATTTGTTCCCGGAATTTCTTGTTACATTGCTGCAGAGTCAAGCTTGCGTGATGTACGTAATCGGCAAGACATGACAAGGGTTCTATTGTAGAAGTTTGTTTATTAACCAGTATTCGTCTATATATTGTGTAAAATACTCTAGCTATAGTGATTACTGGGGGAGAGATTGTGGTTGCTTGATAATTTTTGGGATCATATCGAAAAGTACAGGAAGCTGGGCTTTGATCCGCTCAAGTGGATTGCGACCTGCTCAAACGAGTTGGATCCAACCGTCTTCAAGACCGCACTGAATGACATCAAGAGAAGCTCTGTAAAGCTCACGCCTTCATGGTTTGAGCAGTTCTATCACATCGACGGCAAATCTCCAGAGCTCACCAGGCGCGTCTTTAGCCTGACTGGCCCTGTCATAGACAAGGAAGTCGAAGTAAAGAGGGCCGTTGCTATCCTTAGAATACACTCCGGAATAGGCGAAAATCCACAGTCGCTGTCGGATGCCCTGCAGGGATTCCTCAAGGTATTCAATGGCAAGCTCTCGGTAACATGCTCTTCTGCCTTGCTGACAGAGCACCCTGACGCGCAGTTCGCAATGTTTGACTACATCGATCTCCATAGGGGAGACAAAGTTGGATACATGCCTGCCGTTACAGCCGTAACGCAGGTGACTGACATAACCAGGGCGCCAGACGCCGATATCCACTGCAACATAGCCATCGCAAGTGCTATCGAGTCCTTGAACTTGCTTGGTTGCGGCGTTTCGTCCGCTTTCAAACTCTTCCCGGCGTACGATGCTCCGTCAGAAGACATTCTTGATCGCATAAGATCAAACCTCGATGCAATTACGTCACGCTACAATCTGGCGATGGAGGACTATAACTCTCTAAAGATTGGCAAGCTATTTTACGGTACCACCGCAATGGCTGCGACCACCAAGGAATTACCAATAAAATATGATCAGGTAGACGATGGGATGGAAATCATTGTAACCAACAAATTTGGAGGGCTTGCCGCTGCAAGTCTCCATGCGCTTGGGCGAATGGATTCTGAGAACATCATAAAGTACGAGACGAATAACGTTTCTTTCGAGGCGATAGGTCTTGCAAGGGATGAGGCCATAAAGAACTTGAGCGAGCCCCACTTTGCTCTCGGAAAGATAATCGCGAAATACTGTCCGGACTATGGCTTGCCTTTTGACAAGAGCTCGCACATCATGGCGGTCTATCCCGTGGGATCGAAAGGGGTTCTCGCCCTAGGCGAGCTGGCAGAGCTGTCGAATTCAATCATCTTGATAAACGAGCTCCCGGTCAGGGACGAAGAGATTGCAAAGTTTGCAACCAAAGAGTTCCTTGTGGAGAACGCGACCGCATCTGCCGGTGGATGCAACCTGATTGTCGCCTCAAAAGACGTGGGAGCTCTGATAATGGAAGACTTGAGCAAGCACAACTTTGCTCCTATGCGAATCGGGTCTATTTCAAAGAAGGGAGCGGCTTCTGTTGTATTTGAAACTAAGGAAAGCATCCACCAGTATGTGGCTTCAAGGAAAAAAATCGACCAGCTGTCAGCCGCAGTTCAACATCCTCCTGCAGGCTAGCTTGCCCGGCAACAGATTTGCGTCCGGCAGATGTTAATATAAACCGGATAGAATATGGAGCCATGCAAGACCCCGACTGCATATTCTGCAAAATCGCGTCAGGCAAGATTCCTGCAAAGATCATACTACAGAACAAAAGTACGATGGCGCTTCTTGACGCCTTTCCACTCTCTGCCGGCCACACGCTTGTAATCCCGAGATCACACTATGCCAAGCTTCAGGACATGAAGCGGCCTGACGCCGCGGCCCTGTTCGAGATGACTTGGCAAGTGGCATCAGCGGTTGAGGCGGCAAGTCAGACTTCGGCCACGACTATAGCAGTGCACAACGGCAGGGAAGCGGGTCAGGAGATACCCCATGTTCACGTCCACCTAATCCCGAGAAAACCCGGAGATGGAGCAGGACCAGTCCACTCCATGTTCGCAAGAAAACCCAAGCTCGGTTCAGAAGAAATGGAATCGCTGCGGGCCAAAATAGTGTCCGAGCTCAAGTGACAGTCTCGGATCATCCTCCCGGTGTCGCGCGAAAATCGTCGAGCCGTACTAGCGAATACCTTCCAGTACGACAGGAATTTCGAAAAGAGTAGAAACCGTGAAAGAGGGATTTTCGCACTCGCTCGTCGGCTTCTGCAGCCGGAACAGTGAGTTAGTAGTCCTGATAGTTTTCATTCCAAGCCTGCTGGCCGGACATATATCGGTGTCAAGCCTGTCTCCCACCATAACGCAGTCGGCTGCTTCATGCCCGGCTCTGCTTAGCGCAAGATGGAAAATCCTGGGGTCGGGTTTTCTCATCCCTACCAAAGAAGATATTACGCTCACCTTGAAGTACTTGTCAAGACCCGAATTTCTTAATAGATCCAGGATATCTTCAGACTGGTTCGCTATCAGTCCCATCTTATAGCCCTTATCCTCCAGGTCGCGAAGGATGACTTGCGCGGCATCATGGAACCTGAAAAGATCCTTTCTTGCTTTTGGTATCTGTGCCTCGAGCCGCTCAGAAATTATCCTGCCGTATCCGGGAGACGACACCAGACTGCAAATTTCTGTAATCAACGCGCTTAGCCCACCATGTCCAATTCGCCTGTCGCGAATAACGCTGTCGCGCACCGCGCGGTAGCCCCGTTCGTCTATCCTTGCTCCAAAGCCATTCAGGAGCAGCAGAAATTCTTGGTCAAAGTGGTTGATAAAGTCGCTTTCGTCCACAAGCGTCTGGCCGAGATCAAAGAAAACAAATGGCCTGTCCACTGCAATAGCCAGTGTCCCAGATCTTTTCTGTCTTTCTGATCCAAGCGTGGCTTGAAATACTTTAAATATCGTTTTTAGTCTTCACGCGCTGTCACCAAGGAATGTCCTCAAGTTCAAGGGATTATGACATTATTATTGCTGGCGGCGGCCTTGCTGGCCTTATTGTAGCGGCTTCCGCAGCCTACTACTCGCGCCAGTCTTTGCGGACCCTGGTGGTTGACCGCAATGAAATTTCTCAGCTTGGCAAAAAGACAGTGATGGGCTGGGTCTGTGGAGACGCCGTCGGCAAGAATACGGTCGACTACATGACTGAACGGATAAAGATCAGCTGGGGCCATCCGGAAATAGAACATCCCGTCAAAGGGGTTATGGCATATTCGCCGGATCATGAGACAGGGATCCCCTTTGATGGCGAAGGTTACATACTCAACCGGAGGCTGCTCCCGCAAAAACAATTCAACGATGCGATAAAGGTGGGAGTCGAAGTAAAAGATCGCATAGCTCTTAGATCGCTGGTCGTGGAGGACAACGCGGTCATTGGAGTGGAGGGAGACGATCTTGCCAACAAGACCACTTTTAGGAAAACTGCAAGGCTCGTAGTTGACTGCACGGGCGTTACGTCTGTCCTGCGAACCAACCTTCAAGTAAAGTCGTTCATTCAGAGAAGGATTGACAGGGACGATCTGGAGGCCACCGGGCGATACATTTACAACTTTGACCTAGCTCGGGACGACAAGACATACTTTGATCCCGACTACTGCATAATTCACCTCGACCAAAAGCTTGCCCCGGGCGGCTACGGCTGGGTATTCCCGAAGGGCCGGAGCAAAGTCAACATAGGCCTTGGTGTGCAGCAGAAGGCCTTTGAGGCGCGGAACAAGGAAATGGCGGTTCATACCGACCTGAAGGCTCTGATAGACGAGTACGTCGAAATGAACCCCGCAATAGAAAATCCCAGCCTCGCAAACGGAAGGGAAGATGACGGCAACGCGTGGGGCACGTGGCAGGTCTCGGTCAGGCGTCAGAACGACTGCCTCGTGGCCAGCGGATACATGCTTGTGGGAGACTCTGCGTGGATGCCCAAGCCCCTTGACGCAGGAGGAATAGGGCCAGCCATAATAGCCGCTACCATAGCGGGCAAGGACGCAGTGGAGGCGCTGCAGGCAGGCGACGTTTCTGAAAAAGGGCTTTGGCAGTACAACAAGCATTTCATCGACGACTATGGCTACAAGACTGCCGGCCTTGAAGTCTTTAGGAGGATGCTGCAGGGCCTGACTAACGAGCAGATAAACTATGGAATGAAGCACTTTCTGTCAAAGATGGACATTGACAAGATAACAAAAGGCGAGCACCCAGAGTTTAGTACAGTGGACAAGCTGGGTATGGTCATCAGGGGGGCGATGAACAAGAAACTTGCAGACGACCTGCGATATTGCGCCGATACGAACAAGATGCTGACTGAGCACTACAGCGAATATCCTGACTCGCCGGACGGTTTCCCTGAATGGAACAAGAAACTGCAGGGCCGACTTTTAGAAGCGTTTGCAAGATACAAATGACGTCGCCCTACGCGACTTTTCCCGTTCATGAAACCATAGACATTCGAGAGATGGCTGACATCCGACACGCTGTTGACAGGATGGTCGAAGCATACGCGCACGGTGATGAAGCAAGTTTCAGCTACAGAATACTGCTGCCTCGCGGAGAAAAGCTGACCGGAAAATCAAGGAGGATAGGCATTTCATTGCAGGGAGAGTTTGTCCTTGGACTGCGGAAGAAAAATTTGGTTCCGCGAATACGCGAAATCCGATACCTCCACGATGAAGCGCACTACGGCTGGCTTTTGGCCAGCCCCGAGGCAATAGAGCGTTTCGAAAAAAAGTCCTGAGAAAACTGCATTCTATAAGCAGTGATTCCTATCTCAAGGCCTGTGGGTCATCATTTTTGCCTTTGAACCGCGACATGAAAAAGGGCTGCTCGAGCTTCATGGCATTGCTCAGGATGACAGATATTACTACTCCAAAGAGAATTCCGCCGACGATGTCGGTAGGATAATGCTGCATCACATACAGCCTTGTAATCCCAATCGTTACGGGAAAGGCCCACAAAAGATAACCAGCCATTCGCGATTTGTTGTACAGCGCAAATCCCGCGATAAAGGCCAGTGCAGTTGCTCTCGATGCGTGACCCGAGGGATATGAACAACTTGTTGGTTGCCCAGATGGTAACAAACAGCCAGCGGCTATCGGAGAAAAGCTGTCGCTTTCTATTCCAAAGTTTTCCGGTAGATCCAACGCAGGGTCAAAACCGTAGGGAGGGATGGGTCTGCCGAGCAGGGGCTTGATATACAGCACCAGCACAACGAGAACTACCAAAGCGATGAGAAATATCATTCCCACCTTTCGCGTGCGCCTGATTATCGTGAGGATTATCCCAACTGGAAAAAGTACGGTAACGTCTCCCATGGTAGTTATCGCAATCATTGCCGCATCGAGCGCGGCATTGCCATGGATGGACTTGAAGTATCTGCTTGCAGCATCGTCAGCGGCAAACGTCGCGCCTGACGCAACGAGGGCGCTGAAAGCGATAAAGGCTGCAGCAAGCCCTACAAGCAGCATTGATCGCGTCTTTATCATCCATGGCGGTCTGATGGCAGCGAGCAATTAATCGAAAACACGATACGTTGTTGTTTAATTGTTTTGTCTATAGTGTTGCTTTGCACTGGGGGCAGACCTTGCCGTCCTCGATAGATGCAAAGCACGATTCCATGCCGCAGGACTTGCACGCAGTCCGTTCCATAACTCCCCACAGCCTGTAGTATCTAGTGTTGAAATTCTGGGCTATCGGCCGCAGCAGTCCCGATTTCTCCATTTCCAGAAGCACATCCTCAAACTCGAGAACATCTAGCTCCATCGCCCTATAAGCATCCATCCCGTTCAAGTGCCCAAGGATATCATCGTTTGAAAACCTCACATCTGTGTCATTGAAATTTTCAAAAATCACCCTGCGAATGTCATGCCTGCTCACCTTGGTCGTGGCAGACATCTACAGCGCCTTTGAATCGTCCTGCAGCTTCTTTGCAGAATCTGGGTCCCTGTCAGCGTAGTATTTTACCATGCCGAGTTTGAGTACTTTTAGTGAGAGCAGGGCACATTTTATTCTCGCTGGACCAAGTGACGTTAGACCAATGTTCTCCAAGATATCGTTCTTTGAAAGGTCTTTGACGGATGTAAGCGGCTTGCCCAAGACCATTTCCGTGAGCATTGAAGCGCTGGCCTGGCTTATCGCGCAACCCCTTCCCTCAAACTTTATGTCCTTTATTGTACTGCCGTCGACTTTTAGGTGCATGTCAATCTCGTCGCCACAAAGAGGGTTGCTGTCGTGAATGCTAACGTCGGCATCAGGCAACTTGCCCTTGTTCCGCGGGTTGCGGTAGTGATCCAGTATTATTTCGCGGTAAATGTCATCACTCAAATTTTGAACAGCCTCCTTGCTTCGTCAAGCGCCCCAATAAATGTGTCAATTTCCTCCTTTGTGTTGTAGATATAAAAACTTGCCCTGGATGTGGCAGCCACGTCCAGCCTCTCCATGAGCACCTGCGCACAGTGATGGCCAGATCTAATGGCAACTCCATGGTCATTCATGATCGTCGCAAGATCATGTGGATGAATGTCTCCAATGTTAAAGGACACTACTCCGCCTCTGTCAGTCACATTGCGCGGGCCGTACAGAGTAACACCCTTCACTCCGCTGATCCTGTCAATCGCGTATTTCGTAAGCTCGATCTCGTGGTCTCTTATTCTGTTCATGCCGATATCTTCAAGATATTCAATGGCAGCAGCAAAGCCTATCACGTCAGCGATGTTTGGCGTGCCGCCTTCAAACCTGTATGGAAGGTCGTTGTACCTTGTTTCATACTTGTGGACCTCCTTTATCATGTCTCCCCCGCCCATGAATGGCGGCATTTTTTCCAGGATCTCTTTCTTGACGTATAGTATGCCGACGCCTGTCGGCCCCAGCATCTTGTGCGCAGAGAACGCCATAAAGTCGCAATCCATCTGCTGAACATCGACTCGCATATGAGGAACAGACTGAGCGGCATCAACGAGCACAGGGATGCCCCTTTCATGCGACATCCTGATAATCTCCTCCACCGGAATTATCGTGCCAAGTACGTTTGACATATGCGACACTGAGACAAGCTTGACCCTGTTGCTGTCGAGGTGAGCTCTGTATTCATTCATTTTCAAGTAGCCATCGTCGTCCACCCCGATATACTCCAGCTTTGCACCCTTTTCGCCTGTGAGGATCTGCCAGGGGACGATGTTGCTGTGGTGCTCTATCTCACTGATGACTATCCTGTCGTCCCTGCCGACATTTGCTCTTCCCCACGAGTAGGCCACAAGATTGATCGCCTCTGTGGCGTTTCGGGTAAAGACTATCTCCTCAACCGAGCGGGCGTTGACGAATTTTGCGACCTTTTCTCTTGTCTTTTCAAAAGCAAGCGTCGCTTCCTCCGCCAGCTGATGCACAGCCCGATGAATATTTGAATTGTAATTCATGTAGTAGTCGTGGATTGCATTGATGACTGAAAGGGGCTTTTGCGTAGTCGCCGCATTGTCAAGATAGATAAGGGCTTTGCCACCGTCCAGCTTGCGCTTTAGTATAGGAAAATCCTCCCTAATCTTGCCGACATCCAGTGCGCCGTGCTTTTGCATCATTTCGCTAGCCCAGTTGTATATAAATGCCGTTTTCCTGTATTTTAACCTTGTAAATTTTAAGGGGTTCCTCAGCAGGCAAGTTCTGCGGTACTCCTGTGTCGAGTTTAAAAGTGGACAAATGTAGCGGGCAGGTTACTGTCTTTTCCTCTTCATTCAGGATCCCAGTGGTCAAGTCTGCGTACGCGTGGGTACATATCCTGTCGGTAGCAAAGACCTTTCCACCTACCCTGGCAAGCATGACCCTGTTGTTGCCGTGGTCAAAGTCGAGCATGTCGCCTTCTTTTAGCGACTTTACATCGCAAACCCTAATCCACTCTTCCATGCGAATTACCTGTACTTGTAGTGCTTCTCAAAAATGTCCTGGCTCTCTCTGTAGCGCGACTTTTCTACTTCGAGGATCTGTTCCATGGCTTCGTCGGTCCTCAGCATAAGAGGTTTGCCCTGCCACTTGTTCTCGATGAGGTAATTGACCCACGCCCTTATCGTCGGACCCATTTTTCTTGAAAGCGGCTCGAGAAATCCTGCCACTATCTCCCTCTTGGCTCCTTCCCTGCTTAGCCCTCTTGTCAGGAGGTAGAAAATCTGGTTTTCGTCCATCTGAGCCACTGAAGCGGCGTGAGTCGCCCTGACTTCGTTAGTTTCTATTTCGAGGCCCGGAATCGAATCCGATTTCGCGCCCCTGTCAAGCAGTATTGCATGACTCGCAAGATACGATTCGGTGCCCTTGCCGTCTTTTCCTATTTTGATCATGCCCTTGAACAGCGACTTTGCCGTGTCCTTCAGTACGGATTTGACAAGGACACGTCCCCTCGAATACTGGCCCAGATGAACCAGGTTTGAAGTCACGTCAAATGATTGGGTAGAAGCCCCGAATATTATTTCGACATCTTCAGCCGATGCGCCGGATCCCTTCATGATGCTGTCCGTCTTGTACCGAGAGAGAAGCGAACCAAACATTCCGATGTACCATGACATCTTGCCGTCCCTTTCAACAAAGGCTTTTCGGTTTGACACGTCAACCGTATCAGTTGCCATCGCTTGCAGGGTTACCATTTCCAGATGTGCATTGGGGTTGACATGGGCCTCTACCAGTTCAAAGTAGCCCTGCTGGATATCCTGTTTTCCAGACGACCCCGGAGCATATACTTCTTGAACAACTGTAGACTTTGAGCCGACGTCCGCAAATACAATGTTCCTTGACACCATCGAAGACCCGTCATCTGCAAGCGATGTGACGATCCTAATGGGATCTTCAAGAACGACGTTTCTCGGAATGTAGATGAATGCCCCGGACTGAGAAGCGGATGCCTCGAGCGCGATGAACTTGTCTTCAATGTAGTTTAGAGGGTTTGTCTCAATGCAAGATTTCAGCAGATCCTCGTGGTTCTGCAATGCGTCTTTTATCGACGTAACGATAACTCCCTTTTTCGAAAGGTCGTCGCGAATAAAGATCTTGCTGGTTTGATCCGCCTGAAGTATTCCGGTTCCTCGCTCCAGTTCCTTTAGCCGGTCAGCCAGCTCTTTGCTGATAGCTGCTGGTAATGGTCCCGCATCTGAAAAGTGGACACTTTCAGATTTTATCTTGTTGACGTCGGAATACTTGCTGTATAGCGGCGACACTTCGGCCGGAAGTGATTGATACTGGGAAAAGGCCTTCTTGCGCATTGAGCCAAACCAAGCGGGCTCGCCGGCCGCCAACGATTCGATGTACTCTTCACTGACGGATGACAGATTGACAGTCATCTAGAAATCACCAGCAGTTCAGAGGACCTAGCCGACAGAGCCTTCCATTTCGAGCTTTATCAGTCGGGTAAGCTCTACAGCATATTCCATCGGCAGTTCCTTTGTGAACGGATCCATGAATCCGCCGACTATAAGCGACAGCGCATCAGACTCTGAGAATCCCCTGCTCATCAGGTAGAATATCTGGTCTTCTCCTATCTTGCCCACCGTCGCTTCGTGCGTAATGGTGGCGTCATCTTCGTTGACTTCAATGTATGGATAGGTGTCAGTCCTTGACTTTTCGTCCAGCAGCAATGCATCGCATCTCACGTTGGACTTTACTCCTGTCGCGCCCTTTGCCACGTGCAGTAGGCCCCGGTAAGTGGTCCTTCCAGAGTCCTTGCTGACGGACTTGCTTGTAATCCTTGAAGTAGTATTTGGCGCAAGGTGAACAGCCTTTGCTCCCGCATCCTGATGCATTCCTGATCCTGCAAAGGCAACCGATACCACCTCAGCATGAGCCCCCTTGCCAAGCATGTAGACTCCGGGATACTTCATTGTCAACTTGCTGCCAATGTTGCCGTCAATCCATTCCACGGTCGCACCTTCATACGCGTACGCCCTCTTTGTTACCAAGTTGTAGACGTCTTTACTCCAGTTCTGAATCGTAGTGTACCTTATCTTGGCACCCTTTTTTGCGATCAATTCCACTACTGCCGAGTGAAGCGATTCGGTGCTGTAGACTGGAGCGGTGCATCCTTCAATGTAGTGAACTTCGGCACCCTCGTCAGCAATAATCAACGTCCTTTCGAACTGGCCAATGTTCTCGGCGTTTATCCTAAAGTATGCCTGCAGCGGGAGATCTACCTTGACTCCAGGCGGGATGTAGATGAACGAACCACCAGACCATACCGCACTGTTGAGTGCAGCGAATTTGTTGTCTTCCGGCGGAATGACCTTGCCAAAGTGCTTCTTTACAATCTCGGGGTATTCCTTGACTGCAGTATCTGTGTCAGAGAAAATTACGCCCTGCTTTTGCAAGTCTTCCCGTAAATTATGATAAACGGTTTCAGATTCGTACTGGGCACCTACCCCTGCAAGGAATTTGCGTTCTGCCTCCGGGATGCCCAGCTTTTCGAACGTATTTCTTACAGATTCAGGAACGTCTTCCCAGTTCTTGCTGGCCTTCTCTGACGCCTTGGCATAGTAGTAGATGTTCTGGAAATCGATCTTGGACAGGTCGCCTCCCCAGTTCGGCATCGGCTTGCTCATAAAGACCTCATATGATCGGAGCCTAAATTCCCTCATCCAGTCAGGCTCTCCTTTCATCCTGCTGATCTCTTCAACAGTACCCCTTGAGAGGCCCTTCTTGCTTAGGTAGACGTAAACCTCAGTAGGGTCCTTAAAGTCATATCTGCTATAATCCATGTTAAGGTCTTCTTTTGCCGTCATACGCTGGGTATAACGCTGTTATGTTTTATATATATTTTGCATCTTTCACGACGCACTCTGGTGAATTTGTACAAGCTAACGATTCGACAAGCTATTTTTCAATCACCGCTAGAATTTCTCATTTCCAATGCACCTTTTCTGACAAGCGCCTGCGCTTCCGGAGAAAATTCCTCCATCCTTAACTCTCCGCTCTTCAACTTCTCGATTGCCTGTCTCACCGACATGACCGTGGAGCCGGCTACATGCAGGTCAAGGACGCTCTGTCCATGTTTTTCGGCCAGCACCCAGAGCAGCTCTTCTTTCTTGGCACGGTTCAGAGCCAGTCTTTCAGAATATTCGGAAGAGGCTTTTTCATTCTGACTCCTGATCGCTTTCTGAAGCATTTTTGCTATGGCGCTTGACTGCCCTTCAAGAAGGTCAATCCTCAGCCTGATCTCCTTTTCGTCACGCAATCAGGGCTTACACCAAGCGATGGGTTTTAATCATTTCTTCTTTTCTTCGACCAGTACGTCCCGCCAGAAGCCCTCCAATGCCTATAGTCATTCAGAATCCTCATGTGGTCAAACGCAACATCATTTGGTTCGACCTTTTCGATGTCTAACCACTCTATTTTTTCAGCATCGTCTCCAGCATGGTCGATCCCACCGACAATAATTCCTACAAAAACCACACTCATGACGTGCTTGCGCGGGTCTCTCCTTGGGTCAGAATATACGCCGAGGATTTCCACTGGTTCGACTTCCAATGAAGTCTCTTCTCTGGTTTCTCGAATGACGGCATCTTCAACTGTCTCCCCTCCGTTAACAAACCCGCCAGGAAGGGCCAGCTGACCTCTAAAGGGATCTCTCTTTCTTCTGATCATCAGGATCTTTGAATCCTTCTGAAGTATGACATCGACCGTAGGAACTGGATTGCGATATTCCTTCATATCCAGCTGAAAGCAGTTCGATACTATTAATGGTTCCAGCTTTCGGCAGACTCGCGAGGGATATGCACAATCGAGCATTCAAACATAAGTAACTTAATGTCTAATAGCAGGGATAATTCTGGTTTATTCGCAAGTTATCTGATTTGGAGAGCACCTGAAGGACACTTGCTTACCACTTCCCTGATTCTACTCTCAGGTGCGCCGTCTTGAATTATCACGAATTTTCCATCCCTGACTTGAAATACAGATGGCAGACTTTTCACACAGACCGCTGCGTGCTGGCATATCTTGTCATCCCACGTGACTTTCAATACGAACCATCATACTTTTACGTTTTAGATAAACTTTGTTCGACAAAGTCCTTCCCACGGAATTCCTTTTTGTTTGCGGCCAAATAATCTTTCAGAAAACAGCCATAGTGCCATTCATTTCCCCTGATTTGCGGCAAGATTATCGTTCACAATATTCGTTACTTCTGTAATCCATTCGCACTGAATGTTGACTTTCTTGTGATGTTTTTGAACTGCATCCACATCTGGAGCGTTCAGGAGACAAAAGCAAACACTAGCCTCTTTGTTATAGAATAGATTCACATGAGAAACTCCGAACTCGTCTACAGGAGACTTGCAAAGCTCTCTGAGGTTATCCTCTGTAAAGGGAACTTTGTGAACGTCCAGGAAAACTGGCATCAGATCTTTAGAGCATGACAAATTAATATTGTTATCGCCAACTCCTTCATAGCTCGATCGGTGAACCAGTCACGCGCTACTTTTTATATTGTCATGTCGAGGCTATGTCGTGTAATTGTCTGGCTCTGCTTCCCTGCCCGTGGATATTAGAGTCGTTGATAGTGAGGATATTCTGAAGACGGTTTCTGGAGTCATTTCCAATCTAAAGAGGAGCCTGGACTGCTATTTCGATTCTAAGAGCCTGTCAACGATATCGGTAATGCTCGCTTCAAACTCACAAAAGATGTTAGATCTAAAAAGCAGAGGGGCGAAACTGAGGTGCATAACAGAGATCAACCGAGACAACCTGTCAAAGTGTAACGAAATAATGAAGAATTTCGAGCTATTCCATACCCCTTTCCTGACAGGTAGCTTCCTGATTGCCGATGGGCACGATTACCTGGGATACCTGATGGATAGTCAGGGTGCAGAAAAATTGCTTCACATCAACAATTCTTCATTTGTGTTAGGCCAGCAATTTCTTATCAATACAATGATTGACAAGGCACTCCCTGCGAACCAACGAATCATCGAGATAGGCCGAGGTTCAAACCAGGAATTCATAGAAACACTCAGGGATCCGATGAAAACAAAATCTCTTATGATCGATCTGATTAGATCAGCTATCTACGAAATCGCGATTCTATTCTCGACAAGGAATTCTTTTGTCACGGCGGAGCGCGAAGGGATCCTTGAAGAGATCGCACAGATATCCGAGCGAGGTATCAGGGTAAAGATATTGGTGATGAAAGACGAAACCGTGGATGAAATATCAGGTACTAGACTGAAAGTGTTCCGCGAGAACATACAGGTAAATTACCTTCAGCAGTTTCTTCCGTCCAAAATAACTACTATCATTGTAGATCAAATCAAAAGTCTGACAATCGAGGTAAATGACGATACCAAGGAAACCTTTCAAGAGGCAATAGGTCTCTCTACTTACTCAAATAGCGAATCCACGGTATTTTCTAATGCCTCAATGTTCGAATCACTCTGGATACAATCCGAGTTGGACAAACAAAACAAGGCAAGGCATGCCTATTTTCAGGTTTTCAAGGGATTCAAGCTCAAGGACGAGATCTATAGCCGTCGCTGGTCGTCGAATCTTGAGACGGAAGAGACGGCCAAAGAATAATCCCAATGAACATTGCTTACGCATGCGCTTTACCGGTGGGTAACGTGTGGATGCCGACGGAGCTTCACGGCGTTTACTCCGGATAAAATGCTATATTGTAGTTGTTCGGAAGCTACAACGTGGCCACCAAGTCTATTGCCTTTCACTCGTACAAGGGTGGTACAGGCAAGACAACCATCGCTTCAAATTATGCAGCGCTTTTGGCAAAAAAAGGATTCAGAGTAGCACTTTTGGATCTGGATGTGTACGCTCCCAGTCTTCTTGCCTATTTCCAAAAGCAACCAAGAAAGTGGCTGAATGATTACTTGCTTGGCGAAGCCGACGTAGACGAAGTCATGACCGAGGTGACGGACATTATCGAAGACTATTCCAAAAAGTACGATAAGGCTACGGAGGTCAAAGGAAGGCTGTGGATAGGATTTTGTAATGTGAAAAAAGAGGAGATATACAAGATAGAAGGCGGTACCTCGGAAAGCTCCAAATCCCAGCTGAGAAGGTTTATCGTTCTCCGAGAGAACCTAATTCGGGATTATGATCTCGACTACGTGATAATTGACACAAGCCCCGGCATAAGGTATTGGTCAATTAACGCGCTTGCTGTTGCGGACACCCTTTTTCTGACCTTAAAGACAGGAGATATCGACGTGGAAGGGACGAAAAGACTCGCATCTGAAATCTATGGTTCCCTTACAAAATACGGAACAAGATCGTTTCTACTTTTCAACCGCGTTGCGGGGTACTGCATTCCAAGTCAAACACACAATTTTCTGGAAAAACAAAGGGAACAGAATGATGGCCTGATGGAACCATATTCGACGGGTGATGCCCAGGATGTTTTGTCGCGAGAAACCAGAATGGATGTAATCTCTGCAATCCCATGCTACTGTGATATCCAGTTCACCAAGAAGGAATTCCTCACGGCTCTCAGATACCCTGCGCATCCTTTTACAAAGCAGATGGAGATGTTGGTAAATGCCATGGCAACCAAATCCTGACTTTCCTAGATTTCAGTTTCCGTGTGTATGTCGGACAAATAGGTGAAAGGTATTTTGGAGGAAAACAGATCGATAATTCCAGGACAGAGCCATCTTTTCTCTGGCTCGGGATATTTCCCAGATAGCATAATGCTTCTGGTGGGTCCATCAGGGTCGGGCAAGACTGCGTATGGCATACAATTCCTTCGTGAAGGCATCTTGAATGGCGCCAATTGTTTGTATGTTAATTGCAGCCAGGGTCTGACGCCCGAAAGGTTCAGTTCCTATTTTGCCAAGTCAAAGACAACCGAGGTACCACAGTTCTTGAGCCTTTTTTCTTCACATTCAACCGAAAAAAGTCAGCAGGAACAGTCCGATTCTACGCAAATTCATACCAGAGACAACGTGGTGAATATTTCAGACTTGTTGGAACGCATAACATTATCGCTATCATCGCAAAAACGGCCGAATAAAGCCAATTCGACGAGGGTTGTCGTTGATTCCCTCACACAACTGATTCCAAGATTCTCAAGTGATAGAATTGAAAACTTTGTATCGGAACTCTACGGCGCTCTGAAAATGAAGGGCGGAACTACCGCGCTCTTCACGCTTACTGGCGTTCCTTCATCTCCGAATGTAGACTTTCTCGGTTCGCTCGTCGATGGCATTATTCAAATGCGGATGGAAGACTCGGGTCAGGAGATACAGCGAGACATCAGGATACTTTCTCTAAAGACGGCTGACAATGTACCAAAATGGGTAAGGTTCAGAATCAGACAAGATGGCGCCCTCCAGTTCGGCGAGGATAAGGAACAGAGATCTGAACTTCGATGCAAATTATGCGATGGTCTGATCACTGGCCAGGTCTCGAGTACCGACCCGGACTCCTCTTTCCATCCACATTGTCTTGAAACCTATCGCAAGCTTGGCGACATTTACGGATCAAATGTCATGTACGCATTGCAGCCCGGAGTTGTGAATGCGAACTTTTTTTTCATAGACGTCGTGGGATTGTCCGATCCTCATCTTTCTGTCGAAAATCAGATCAAAAAGATAGAAAATCTGAATAGTCTGATTGGATCCTGCGAAGCCTACAGCAAGATATCAAAAGACAAAAAGATCGTTCTTCCAACGGGCGACGGGATGGCAATCGGGTTTCTTGTGAATCCGGAGTTGCCTATGCAGCTGGCCGTTCAACTGCACCGCAAGATCCATGCTTTTAATCCAAAACAGGCTTCCGACAAGACCATAGGAGTTAGAATCGGACTGAATTCGGGCCCCGTGTTTGTGGTTAGTGATATCAACAACAATCAGAATGTCTGGGGTCCAGGCATAATTCTCGCCAGGAGGGTTATGGATCTTGGTGACAGCGGCCACATTTTGCTGGCAGATAACATCGCTGAAACCCTCATGGAATTAAAGGACGCGTATCGTGACACTATTAGGCAGATAACCGCCGGATACAGGATCAAGCACGGTCAGCACTTAAGATTGTATTCCGCATACTCTCATGACTTTGGAAATCCGGAGATGCCCACAAGAATAGAGTCAGGCTGAAGATCGAGCACTTGAGACAGCTGAACGAACGAATAAGGATGAAACGATCGACATCAAGACTCTGAAGGTCTGAAAAAACTCTCGCCGTATAACTCTCTAAGCTTCCTGAAAATTAACAAGCAATTGTCAGAGTCGAAATCGTATGAAAATCTGCCAAACTTCGTGGTAATCGCTTTCATTGTCTTTGGAATTGGGATTCCGCACATATCACAGGTTCGCGATCCGGATTCCCTGGCAGATTGTTTCTTTCTTGGCATCAATTTAAACCGTATTTACCATTTGAAACATTCAGCGATAATTAAATGACTCTGTCGCGCATTTCGCGGAACAGCCCTAATTCTTATTAGTATGCAGCACCATACTAGTAATAATGTCTACCATCTTTGTCGGGATGGAAGAAACACCGGCGCCGCTCACTATCTGCCCCAGATGCGGAAGGCAAGTCAGAATTGACGGACATTGCGAGTGCGAAGCGATATTTTTGGATGCCAGTGCCTCCAACAAGAAGCAATGAGAGTATGGGCGATCTCTGCGGGGCGACGCTTAGAAGACATCATGCAAGATAGCTCGCAAGTGTGGTCTGCCCAAAGTGAGCTCTGTCAATCATCCGGGTCGCAGCGCGGCCAGGGAATCTGGGAAGCATCAATTGTTTTTTGACCTTCAGATAGAGTAGATCGAGAATTCTTTGTTCGTATTTCCTGTCAGCACTCAGATAACTTGATTCAAGGGGCTCCTGAAAGCCATAGATCTTTCTATACTGCTCCTCGCCGTTGGACACCTCCAAAAGCTTCAGAACAATCTTCATCCTATCCCAAATGTCTGCCCGCAGGCGCATCAAGGATCCGACTACGTTTTTCAGGCTTGCATCCCTGCATCTGATAATGATCGCATCAAGTTCTTCGTCGGAGTCGGTAACAAGCGGGATAATGGGATCCACGTTGACGCCGCACGAAATGCCTGCGTCGGTGAATTTTTTTATCGTAGCAAAGATCCTGATGGCAGGAGGAGTTCCTGGCTCGATGATTCTTCTAACTTTCTCATTGCATGTGGTTATCGACCAGATAATGGAACAATTGTGGCTGTAGCGCTTATGGAGTTCCAAGTCGCGCTCGATTATCGAGGACTTTGTGAAAACGTAATAAGGCACGTTGTATCTTTGCAGTACTTCAATGCATTTTCTCGTCAGCCCGTATCGAAGCTCTGCTGGCTGATAGCAGTCGGTCGCAGATGATACCATCACGGGACCGATCGTATCAGATTTCCACTTTCTGAGCTGACCCTCCAGAACTTCAGCTGCGTTGCTTTTTGCGTATATCTTGTCATAAAAATCTGGAGACCATTGGTATGTGGCGTAGCAGTAAGCACATCGGTGCCCGCATCCTTGGTATGGATTTATGGTAAGCCCGTTATAGTTTCTGACCACGAAGGGATGGATCAACGACTTGCTCTTCTTTGGCGCGATAGTAACTGCACCTTTGTACCATAATGCCGACACGTCGATGCATTTCCGTGGCATATCTGATAAGCGAGGCAGCACCGTTGGGGGAGGGGGCTCATCCCAAACGGAGCGGATAGCGTCACTATAGTCTTTTATTCGCGTACATGCGAAGCTAGATATCAATGAAAGTAGGCGTAGCGGGGCTTGGGCTTATGGGTTCAGGCATTGCTTCAAGGCTTTTGTCCACCGGAAATGTGTTATCGCTGTATAACCGCAGTAATGCAAAAACAACGCGATTCGCGCGAAACGCGCGCGTCGATTCAAGCCCAAAGGAGCTGGCCGACAATTGCGATTTTCTAATTACTGCGGTCACGGATTTCGAAGCAGTCCAGGAATTGCTCTTTGGGGAGAACGGGATAATAAAGTCCACCAACCGTAACTTGATCGTCGCCGATATGAGCACAATTTCGCCATCGCAATCACAAACCTGTGCAAGGACCCTCCGTGATGCTGGAATCGAAATGCTGGGCATGCCCGTGATGGGCGGTCCAGCAGCGGCAGAGACCGGCGACCTTGTGCCGATTGTCGCTGGCTCTAAATCTGCATTTGAGAGGGTAAGGACAGTGATCGAACAGCTGGGACGCCCTGTGTTTCATGTCGGAGAGAATGATGGGGCGGCTAACGCGATAAAGCTGGCGCTGAACCTTAATATCGCGCTTATTGCATGCGCAGTATCCGAAGGGATCACGCTTGTCAGGGGTTCAGGCATAGATCCATTGCTTTTTGTAAAGATCTTGAATTCCACCTACTTCAAAACAGGCCTCTCAGAAAAGAAGGGTCCAAAGATGGTGCTAGGAGATTATAATCCCACCTTCCACCTAAAGAACATGTTAAAGGATCTCGAGCTGGCGACCGGGACCGCGCTGTCGGAACGAATTGCGCTGCCACAGACTGCGCTTGCCCAGCAGATCTTTAGAGCGGCCAATAATAGCGGCTTTTCAGACATGGACTACACCGCGATATGCGCGTTTCTCGCAAAGATAAACGGGCTGGACAATCAATGATCAAGCTGAACGTGATAAAGAAAGCAAAGGCAGATGAGTTTACCGTTGTCGCGTCGCTCCCTGACATGGGAAGGGTAGGGGGCCTTGTTTCTTCATTTCTTTCACAGCACCTGAAGACACAACTTCTCGCCGAAATAACATCAAGTGACAAGCCCTGGGTATCACATTCCGACGGAATTGTGAACGCCATCAATGACTCGTACAAGATCTATCATGACAAGACTCATGATTTGTTGATCTTTACAGGCGATTCCCAGCCCCCGGATCCGGGAGAGCTTTACAGGTTATGCAGCACCCTTCTGGATTACTTGCAGTCAATAGGCAAGGTAAAAAGGCTCTATGGTGCTGGTGGCTATCTGCGCGAGCAGGTTACCGGCGCGCCCAGAGTGTATGGCGTCGTGAATCGGCCGGAACTCAAGAAAAATCTTGCCCAGAAAGGGATCGAACCTGTGGGAAACGAGATAACCACCATTACCTGGTTTAACGGCCTTATCCTTGGACTCTGCCGTGAAAGAGGGATTGACGCAATTGGTCTGTTCGGTGAGATAGCAGAAACTGCTGTGCCGCAGCCGCTGGCTGCAAAAAGCATTCTTGCAGCTTTCTCACGATTGGAATCGCTAGAGATCGACACCAAGCCACTTGACCAGCAATACGAGTCAATACTGGAAGAAGTCCAGAAGAAGAAAGAACCGTCAAAATTCGGACCTGGAATAGGCTAGCGTTGAAGCATAGTACTCCTAGTTCACATTCCCAAAGTGACTGACTAGTGTATCGGAGACCCGGCAGGCACGTCTTCGGCTATAGTGAGAAAGATCGGCTTGCCTTCCGGCCCATCAGCCGCGAGCAGCATCCCTCTTGAAGTAATGCCTCCGATCTTCTTGGGTTCAAGGTTTGTGCAAACGACCACCGTCCTGCCAACAAATTCGTCGGGCCGGTAATGTAGCGCGCCTCCCACGGCCACTTCCCGCTGTTCGCTTCCGAGATCGACAGTGGCCTTGAATACCTTCTTCATCCCTGGAATATGTTCGGCGCTGGTGACCCTGCCTATCCTCAACTGTAGTTTGGAGAATTCTTCAAATGTGACCAATTGATCTGTCGCCGGCTCGCTCATGGATCCGCAAACATTGCCAGCCATTAAAATTGGTTACGAAAATATCCGTTTGGCCACCTGCGAATAAAAGAGATTATCCGGCACAAAGTGCCTGAGCCTTACACCTGCTTTCTCTCTTGCTGAGCCAATGATATATCTCGATTTCGGATTGGGCGAAGAGATAGCCTCTACTATGGCTGCAGTAACGGTACTTGCGGGCAAACCTCTTGGTGCATCTTGCAAGTATTTCTTGTAGGCTCTTGCAAACCTAGAGGTTGTATGGCCTGCACCAGGTGACGTAACTGTGAGCGAATCCAACTTGGCGCTCGTAATCGCATGAATGTTTGTCTCGATGACCCCCGGGTTGATGTTGATCACCTTTATGCCAGTATCCCAGAGTTCCATTCTGAGCGCATCAGAAACTGCTTCGAGCGCGTGCTTTGTAGCGCAATACGCCCCTATTAGCGGAAGCGACACAAGGCCCGCCATGGAACTCAGATTAACTATTCGTCCACTTTTTGCCTGCATCAGGAGCGGAAGGATTTGCTTGGTAAGGCCGACCAGGCCGAAAAAATTCGTTTCGAACTGCATCCTTAGTTCAGACATGCTAAAGTCTTCAACAGCACCGGGCTGCACGTATCCTGCGTTGTTGACGAGGCCGTATACTTCACCAGCTGACGAAATGTCTTTGACTGTTTTCTCAAAGGTCTCTGGCTTTGTCACATCGAATTCGATCGGAATAAATCGATCTGGCAAAGATGCTGATAGCTCGACTAGCCGATCATAGCTTCTTGCGAGCCCAAAAACTTTGTAGCCTGCATTTGCAAGTGCTATAGACGCGTCCTTTCCTATCCCGCTGGAGGCACCTGTGACAATGACAGATTTCAATCCGATAGCAATGTTCACGAAGGTAGGTGAAAAACCTTGAGGATCACAGGCTCCCCGGTTGCTCCTGGATTATCTGATCTTGTCAAATGGCTTCATGGCGACTGGAATACTATCGATGATGTCTGTCGCAACCATGTGGAGCCCAACTCGCCTTAATGCGATGTTTCCGGCAACTCCGTTAATATAGGCGCCAAGAAGAGCAGCGTCAAAAGACTTCATCTTTGTCATCAGGCCGGCAGTCAATCCCGAGAGGACATCACCTGTTCCGCCAACCGTCATCGCGCAATTGTGCGTCTTATTGACTCCTGTCTTGTTCCCGTCCGAAACAACATCTGTCGGACCTTTCAAGAGTACGGTAATGTCATGTTTTCTTGCCATAGATGCCACGCCAGCAATTCTGTCTTTTTCCGTCTTGCCTACCTCAGTCTGAAAGAGCCGATTGAATTCGCCCGCGTGAGGTGTAACTACCGCTCCTTCGCCGCCAATCACCGGCAGTATCTCGGGGATCAAGGCAGATGCGTCAAGGAGCAATTTCGTTCCTGCCTGCACCAACTTTGTAGCTAGGGCGATTATTGCTTCAGGTCCAGCGAGGCTCATTCCCATCCCTATCGCGGCAGTGTCTGCATGCTTTGGAACCATTGCTGCGAGCCTATTGGCGGAGCCTACTGTAAGCTTGTCGTCGGGAAGCGGTAGCGCGATAATGTTTGGCGAAAACGACCTAACGGGAATAACAATGGATCGGGGAACGGCAGTATACACCAAATCTGTGCCCGATTTCAAAGCAGCCATCGACGCAAGTACCGGCGCACCATGATAGAATCTGCTCCCGCCGGCAACTAAGACTGTCCCATTGTCGCCCTTTTTCGATGCTGCCTTCCGCGGAGGCATCAGCCTTCTCGCCAGTCTAGAATCGATTGATAGTGTTGCCAATCGACGGTGTTATGCACCATTACCGAATAAACTTTGCCACGTTGATGGCAGTCTGATGTATTCGAACCTGAATACAGCGAATCCCTAGTCATGCTTCAAAAGAAAGCAGCAGTCTAGCTTGGCTCTGCGTGGATTGTTACGATGGACCGGGGATACTCTGACCGGATCTGTTTCTCGATTTCGGAAACGCGGTCATGGATCTCTTCAACGGTCATTTCTCCTCTGCTGGTTGCCCTGAATACGCATCTTATGTCGATCTTTAGTATTCCGTCCTCTGTTCTGTAAGCTGCTACATACGCATCCTCACGAACGTCAGCCGTTTTGCGAATTATCGTTCTTATTGAATCACGAATAGCGGGATCAGAAATCGGCCGCACTCCACGGAGCTCCGGTATCCGTGGCTCAAGATGCACTGTGATATTCTCGATGCCATTTAGCTGCTTTCTAATCGATTCTTCAACGGCGTCGGAAACCGAGTGTGCCTCAGAAAGGGTCGCTGTTCCGTTCACTTGTACGTGAAGAGATACACCAATCAGATCCGTGCCTCCTATTCTGGTAACCAGAATGTTATGGACTCCTTTTACGCCATTTACGTCAGAAGCCGCTTTCTCTATTATAGATTCGGCCGGCATGTTGCCGGTACTATCAGGCTCGAAATGAACCGTGACATTACTCGGAACAACATAAAGTCCCGCATCAGTGAGGTCCCTCGCGATGTTGGCTTCCACTTTTGCGCTAGCCCTGTGCGCATTTTCAAAGCTCATCTCGGAGCGAAGGGACACTGTCGCCTCGACAAATGTCTCCGTCCCAACTTTGTGCATCTTTAGATCCAAACATTCTAGAACGCCTTCTGTGTTTCGTGCTGCGTCTCTCGCGATAGATACCAGCCTGGGCGAGATGACATCTGTCAGTTCCCTCGCATTCCTATATGTGAACCTGACACTTAGATATGCGAGCACACCACCAAGCAGTATCGCAGCAATCGAATCTCCGTGGATAAACCCTGCCGTCACCAACCAGAGACCCGCGAGAGCTACCGCAGTTGACGCGAGATCCGCAACGGAATGGTAAAGATCAGCCCTGATAGTCACAGCCGCTGTCCTTACGGCTGCCCTGCTGAGAATCACTATCCGAAAAACGTCAATAGCGAGCGTGTAAATCACGGCTACAAACGCTATTGTTCCGGGATTCACCATGGGTATAGATTGAGGACCAACAACGATCCTCCCGACTGCTTCGTAGATGAAGAATATCGCTACAACGAATAGAGCGGTTCCACCGATGAAGCCTCCTATCGTTTCGATCTTGCCATGCCCATAAGTGTGGTCAGTGTCCCTAGGCTTGAGCGCCAACGTTGTAGCAATTATCAGAACTAAAGTGACTACCGCATCGAGCAACGCATGAGCGCCGTCGGTGAGCAGGGCCAGACTGTTTGTTGCCATCCCGGCGGCAAACTCGAATACAAAGACAGATGAAATTGCAACAAGTGATATTAGTAGGGTCTTTCTCTTTATGGCTCCCACCTGAGCTCCTATGGGCCGCTCTGCTGCCACTGCTGGGCCACAAGTGGTGATTTTTGTTATTTAGGTATTTTGTGTTTCCAGTAGCTAACATTGATTGGTGTTGCTCAAAATGTTAGCCAAAGCTAGATTAATGGAGACTAGCTGGGGTAGTATCTAACTTTGAAATCTGGGCCTATTTCTGACTGAATTCGAACGATTAGATTGTGATGCATAAGCTGTTTTATCGCCAATGTAACATCGAATTTATCCATTCGAAGATAAGTAAAAATGTCGATCCGCGTCATGCCTGGATGGTCTCGAATGAACGAGAGAATCAGTCGAGAATCGTCGGTCAGAGCCTCAGTCATTCTCGTTATCATCATCTATCAACAGCTTGGCTAATTTGCTTTGCGGAAAAGACGTGC
This sequence comes from Nitrososphaera sp., assembly GCA_036554645.1. Classification (GTDB taxonomy): domain Archaea; phylum Thermoproteota; class Nitrososphaeria; order Nitrososphaerales; family Nitrososphaeraceae; genus Nitrososphaera. The sequence goes on along the minus strand of DATBMW010000015.1, from coordinate 59,889 downwards.
TACTAGGGAACATGACAGATCAGCTAAAGAAAGTAGATCTCAATCCGTTCGGTTGACATTTCCGGTAGCATTACCTGCAGTTGGTACAGAAGTATAGATCCCTAGAAGTCCAGTGTTAGCGTCCAGCGAGATAGAATTCTGAATTCTCCTTCCTGCGCGATCATTTCCGGTCAATCTATCAGATCTGGCTCGCATAAAAGGGGTAGGGGAGGAATATTCTGACCTTCTCGAAGAAGCAGGAGTAGATACAGTATCGGAGCTATCGAGAAGAGTACCGGAAAAACTCTATCAGAAAATACTGGAAATAAACGAGCAGAAAAGAATAGTCCGAAGAGCTCCTACAGAGACTAGCGTGGAGAACTGGGTTCACCAGGCAAAGAAATTACCCCGAGCGATTGAATACTGAATAATCGGACATTGACGCCAGTCCCTTCTCTTTTTTCTGGATCCTGTGTTCAGAGTGCCTCAAGCCGGCTCGGAACTTGAGCGGCTCGAAGTAATCTGAATATTGGTTCACTAGCTAGGCGGATGGAAAAAAAGAGTACGCCATAGCACTCTATCTTTCGTTGTCGACGCCAAAGGAGATCTTTACACATGTTCTGAACCTGACAATCTTTCCGGTCTTGTCGTCTACCTTCGCCGTCATGTCAACAACTTCTATTCCGCTTATCCCGCGAATAGTTCGGCGAGCTTCTTTGACCGCCTTTTGGGCCGCATCTTCCCAACCTTCGTCAGACGTTCCTATCAATTCCACTATTTTTGCAACAGATGCCATAAGTTCGAGTTCTCTCGCAAGTTATTAAACAATTCGCGATCTGCGATCTCGCCTTCAAATCGACTACCATTCGAGCATAACATTAATTACCAAACGAAGGAAATTCTACCGGAGCCTGAATAGTTACGGGATTGGTCAACTTTGGAGGTACATGAAAAGCTAGGGGCTTTCTATATCGGCAGGAATTACGACATGGCCGACAAACGCATGACGGACAAGCTCGTCCTGTACGATTCGAAAGACCTTGTTACCCACGGGGTTTGCGTGGGAATGACCGGTAGTGGTAAGACCGGGCTCTGCATGGCAATTCTGGAGGAGGCTGCGATTGACGGAATACCTTCGATTGTAATCGACCCGAAAGGGGATCTTGTGAACCTTCTGCTGACATTTCCGGAGCTCCGAGGCGAGGATTTTGCTCCCTGGATTAATGAGGAAGATGCGATGAAAAAGGGCCTTTCTCTTTCAGACTATGCTGCTCACCAAGCAGAAATGTGGCGGAAGGGGTTGTCCGACTGGAACCAGGGTGGCGAGCGCATCAAGAAACTTCGCGACACAGCTGACTTTGTTGTATATACGCCTGGCAGCAACGCAGGAATTCCAGTTTCGATTATGAAGTCATTCTCTGCTCCTGACTCTTCAATACTTGCCGATGAAGAAGTCTTGCAAGAAAGGATATCAACTACTGTGAGCAGCCTTCTCAGCCTTCTGGGCATCCAGTCCGATCCCTTGCGAGGCCGTGAGCACCTCCTGCTCGCTCAGATCATGAACGTGGCATGGAGAGCGGGCAAAGACCTGGATCTACAGTCCCTGATACAGTCTATCCAAACTCCACCTTTCTCCAAGGTAGGAGTCCTCGACCTCGAAACATTCTATCCTTCGAAGGAAAGATTTGATCTTGTTCTTACCCTGAACGGCCTTCTCGCATCGCCCAGCTTTAGAATGTGGACGAGCGGAGAGCCCCTGGACATTGCGAATATTTTACATACACCGAAAGGGAAACCAAAGGTCTCAATTTTCTCCATCGCTCACCTGACAGATTCCGAAAGGATGTTCTTTGTATCCACTCTACTGAATCAGATGGTCAGCTGGATGAGAACCCAGCCGGGCACCAACAGCCTGCGCGCCCTGCTGTACATGGACGAGATTTTTGGTTACTTTCCACCCGTCGCCAACCCTCCGTCCAAAAAACCAATGCTCACCCTGCTCAAACAGGCAAGGGCGTTCGGGCTGGGAATCTTGCTGGCTACGCAAAATCCCGTTGATCTGGACTACAGGGGGCTTTCAAATACAGGGACCTGGTTTATTGGCAGGCTGCAGACCGAAAGGGACAAGGAGAGGCTCCTGGACGGCCTGGAGGGAGTTGCAACAAGCTCGGGACAAACTTTTGATCGGCAGAATATCGACAGGATAATCTCGGGTCTAACACAGCGCGTCTTTTTCATGAACAACACCCACGAAGACGAGCCGGAGGTGTTCCAGACCCGCTGGGTAATGTCGTACATGCGCGGGCCCATGACCCGCGACCAGATAAAAATACTGATGAATGACAAAAAGACCGCTTTTGCCGCGCCGCCATCGGAAATGACCGTCACCAGCGCATCATTAACCACAGCAAGTCAAAGACCGTCTCTGCCTCCAGAAATCGTTCAGTATTTCATGCCGTTGCGCATTCCGATAAATTCGCAGCCTGTACTCTACAAGCCACTAATTCTCGGTCACGCAAGGATAGCTTTTAGCGACAGAAAATACCAGGTCGATACATCACAGGATGTATCGGCTATCACTTTTGTTACTGACAATGTTATTCCTGTGAGCTGGGAGAACGCCAAAGCCATAGAGTTTTCTGTTTCCTCACTCGAAAAATCTCCTAATGACAATAGCCAGTACTCAGAGCTTCCAAGCAAGGCAGCAGACGCAAAGAGCTATACGGACTGGAGCAGGGATTTTGTAACGTGGTTGCTTGAAAACAAGAGCTTGGTGCTTTTCAAGAGCCCGGCGACCGGCATGTTCTCAAAGCCAAACGAAAGCGAGCGAGACTTTAGGATCCGCATGGATCAAGCAAACAGGGAAAGGCGGGACGCAAATGTCGAAAAGATCAGGAGAAAGTATGCTGCCAGAATAGCTTCGCTTCAGGAGAGGATCCGCAAGGCGCAGCAGGCCGTTGAGAGGGAGAGAGAACAGGCCAAGCATCAGAGGACCCAGACTGCATTGTCCTTTGGAACCACGATCTTGACAGCATTTTTGGGAAGAAAGGCGGTCAGCGCATCTTCACTTTCTAGGGGCATGACGGCCATGCGTGGGGTGGGTCGCACCATGAACGCTCGCAAGGACATCGAGCGCGCAAGCGAGACCGTCGATGCGCTGCAGCTCCAGCTCGATTCTCTTGAAAATGAAATAAGGCAGGAAATATCCGGCATGGAGATGAAATTCGATGCTCTGGCGGAGGGTCTTGAAAAGGTAAGCATAACACCCAGTAGGTCAGACATCTCGGTGCGCCTTTTCGCACTGGCATGGGCCCCATTCCGCAATGAGTCCGATGGCTCACTTGTTCCGGCATGGCAGTAGTGGTCGGCGGGATGGCGGGCCCAGAAAATGCAAGAGCGAACCTGCACCTCGTCCTGCCGGCTTTCATTCTAATCTTGTCTGCTGGCGGCACCAACTTTTTCCAATATTCCGAAGGCACGACGGAGGAAGCTCAAGTTGTGATACTGGACCTTTCGATAGAGGATAAAGACGGTCTGGCTTCAAGATCGGCAGAGATCGGAGGAGACCTTTCCGTCGTTTCGAACGTGAAAAACAACAGGGAGACAGAGGAGCCGATCGCGTACATCGTGCAGATAAAGGACTTTAATGATCACGTTATTTTCCTATCGATTACTCGCTCTGTTCTCCAGGGCAGTGGTGGAGAATCATTTAGGACCGTCTGGCACCCGGAACAGCAGGGCGAGCATACCGTGCAGGCATTTGTTTGGCGTGACACCGAACCTCCATTGCCGCTTTCTCTTTCTTTGTCTAAGGTTGATGTCTATTCTACAGAAGGGGTCGAGTGCAGGGGTTCTGCGTCATGCTTGGAAGGCGTTGTGACCAAGATAATAGACGGCGATACGATAGACGTGGATCATAAGACGATTCGTTTCTCTCTGATCAATAGCCCCGAACTTGGCGAAAACGGGTATGAAGCGGCGACCTCGTTTACAGCCCAGACATGCCCTGTCGGCTCTAGAGTCCTTGTCGACGAAGATGATGGGCAAACTTCAGGAAGTTTTGGCAGACAGATAGCCAAAGTATTTTGCGGCAACAAAGTGATTAATGAAGAACTGCTAAAGTCAGGGAATGCCGTCATTCTGGTCAGACATTGCGGGGAAAGCGAATTCAGCAGCGAAGGCTGGGCAAGAACATTCGGTTGCTAGGTAAGCTCGACTCGGCGCTGAAATCTGACACTCTTCGCGGTTCCACTATGAATTTTCAATTAGGTCAGGCAATTTTGGGTTCATATCTGCAAGTGTTTTGTTGACCGTGCCAGCTATCCCATAGTCTCTATACCAGCGCCTATCGACAGGGACGATATGCCATGGGATCGAGCTTCTGTTGATGGCGTCCTCGTAACAATTCATGTACTGATCCCACAGCTCGGCCTCTTTCCAGTCAGCTGGGTTATGCTTCCATCGTTTTTTTGGATCGTCAATCCGTTCCTGTAATTCCAGCTTCTGTTGTTCCCGCGAAAGGTAGAGGAAGAACTTTACAACTTTGGTGTTGCTGTCAAATTCCAACAGCTCCTCAAATGCATTGATGGCTGCTATTCGCTTGAGCGCCCTCTCCTCGGATATCCACTTGTGCACCCTTTGGATAAGCACGTCTTCATAGTGCGAACGCACGAAAATCTGAATCATCCCTTTCTGTGGCGTCACCTTGTGCACACGCCAGAGAAAATCATGAGCAAACTCTTCATCGGTCGGCTTCCTAAAGGGAAAGACTCGCACGCCAGTCGGACTGCATGCGGCAAATACCTTGTTTACTGCGCCGTCCTTTCCGCTGCCGTCCATGCCCTGGAGGACCACCAAAAGCGCCTGTTTTTTTTCGGCATAAAGTGCATGTTGCAGCTCTCCTATTTGCTCGACCATGCTCTTGGTCTCTGCAATTGCTTTTTCCTTTTGCAAGTTGTCCGGGGGAAGTGTCGATATTTCTGACAGTCTTATCCTGCTTGACATGACCAATGGTGACTCCCGCTATTACATTAATGCTCCACTATGACATTTCCTGAATTGCCGCAATACGCTCAGTCTTCCTCTGGAACGGCATTGCGTAATCAGGAAGGTCAAGGGCCTGCGTTCGGCCGTTTTTGTAGAGCGCATACGTTCTGCCATCGTATGTACATTTTATGATTGGGAGGGTTTTCGTGCTCTCGATGACATCCGCTACCTTGTAGTACTCGAGCAGTTTGCGCTTTTCATAAATTGTCTGATTTTTTCTGCGAAATCTCTTTTTGCTCATGAACTTGAAGGCCAGCACTATGTGGCGTTCCGGATAGATTCCAAACATGTTGCGAATGACTATGCAGCGCATCAGCTGATCCTGTGGCACGTACAGTATGTCGCTTGTGCCAGACTTTGCTTCTATGGTCAGGAGGATGCCCCGGGCATTGTTGACAGCGACAATGTCCGGCAGTCCAGTGCTGCTCCCGCCAAGCCTGCGCGCTGCCCAGGAGCCGCTGCTGAGCTTCTGCACGAGAGTATGTTCAAAATTGTAGCCCCTGCTGCGGCGTATGTTGCCCAATTATGCGAACGGTTCTGCAAGCCACTCCTTTAAAGTTTCTCGGGAAAAGACTAAAGTTCCTCTAATCACTTTCTGTCGAGCTTGAAGACGGCGAGACCGCGCCTGCTCTTGACGGCAGGAACACTCGCAATTGCATAGAAGCATGGCAACCCGCCAAGAGTGCTCCATCCTGACCTGACAGATGACTTGCCATTTTCGTAGTATATTCCGCCCTTCCAGACTTTTTCCTTTGGCTCTTTGAACTTTCCCAACCTTATCAGCTCCACTATTGCGGAACTTTCCTTTACGTCCGCTTTATTGAACTGTTCTAGGTTCCATATCCAGTATGGCTTCATGATTTCGTTCTTGAAGTTCTCGTCCTTGTGAGTCAGGTCGTAAGCTTCTTGAAGCGTCAATAATCTGAGACTCTTGTTCTTGTCTGACATTTTGGTGGCCAAGTTAACAGATTCCTTCCAGCTAAGACCAGTCTTGAATTTGCCGTTCTGCAAAACAGCGTAAACGTCTTTCCCTACTTTTTTTAGTTCATAAACCATAGATTTCTCTCCTCTGTCTTTTTTTGGATCCGCCGATCCTACCATTCAACCCGAGATCAATGACTGGATCAGCAAGCTCTATTATATCAATTATCTTTGCCGTGCTCTTGTCCACGACAAGATATCTGAGGCTAGCTATCCTTCATTGGACAAAGCTCGGAGAATGAGCAAGTCTTTTATTGAAAGGCAATCACTAGATTTCAGATGACACTAAACCCAGGTCGTTCACTAGAAGAGATAGATCAGGATCTGAAGGACATTCAGGAACGTCGCGAGACCCTTATCAAGGGAACGCGGGACGTCGTGATGCTTTGCAGCAAGTCAATAATTTCGCTTCACCACAACCAGATTCAGGATGCGAAGGGCAAAATGGCCCAGGCAAGAACAATGCTCGAAGAACTGCGTAAGTACGCCGGGCAGGATCTCTCCCGCTATTTGGCGGTCCCTGAACAGGAACTTGTGGAAGCAAATTCGCTTCTGGCGATAATGCAGGATCAGCCTGTTCCGTCGATGAAGGATCTGAACGTCGCCGGCGAGTCCTATCTCACGGGCCTGCTCGACTGCGTCGGTGAAATCAAGAGACTAGTCTACGACAGAATGCGTTCCGGAAGGGAGGCTGACGCTGAAAGGCTGTTTTCTGCGATGGAGGAAATCTATGGCGCGCTATATCCCTTTGCAGTGTACGACAATATTGTCCCGGGGTTGCGAAAGAAACTAGACGTGGCAAGAATGCTAATCGAAGATATCCGGGCGGTCGTCACCGAAGAAAACAGGAGAAAGGCCATGATAGAGGCAGTAGAAGGAATCGAAAAAAAGCTCTCCTCGGGAAACAAACAGCCCTCATCTTAGGGGTCAAGAAACCCGTAATTGTTGATGGTTTGTTCCCTGCAAATCTTTAATTCACGTTCTAGGCAACTACCATCTGCATGCTTCCACTTGCTCCGGCCATCATGAATATCGCTGGCTCTGAGTGGATAATAATAATACTTCTTGCCGTCGTTCTGCTGTTTGGCACAAAAAAACTTCCTCAGGTATCACGAAGTATAGGCAAGGCTGTTGGTGAGTACGAAAAAGCAAAAGAAATGTTCCGGAAAGAAATGGAAGAGGCGTCAGAGCCGATAAGAAATGTAAAGAACCTGCCAAGAATAACCGGACCAGTGGCCACAGAGCGGGAAAAGCTCGAGACGATGGCAGAGTCTCTTGGAATAGAGGATCATGCGGGCCTCACTGACGACGAACTCCGATCGCTCATATCCAAAAAGACAGCGAGATAGACTTTGCTTAAATAGTGCCGATCAGAGGGTTTTGCCCCACCCGTACATAAAACTTATAACATTAGCTCTTGCTGAACTCGGTGATGCTACAAATGGATAAAAGCTCTACTGCGACGACGATAAATCCATTCGAAGTTGCACTGAAACAGCTTGACGAAGCGGCAAAGCTGATCAAACTAGATAAAGGCTTACATCAGGTCTTAGCAAACCCAAAGCGCGTACTAACAGTTTCACTCCCGGTAAAGATGGATACAGGCGAAATTCATGTTTTCACTGGATTTCGTTCGCAGCATAATGATGCGCGGGGACCATACAAGGGCGGAATCAGGTATCATCCTCAGGTGACCATCGACGAAGTAAAGGCCCTTTCGATGTGGATGACTTGGAAATGCGCCGTGGCCGACATCCCCTATGGAGGCGGCAAGGGCGGAATAATCTGCAATCCAAAGGAAATGTCAGACGGCGAACTCGAACGCATGACTCGGCGTTACGCGTACGCAATAGCTGACATTATCGGTCCACACACCGACATCCCGGCCCCTGACGTTTACACGGGCGGCAAGGAAATGGCCTGGATAATGGATACTTACTCTGCGCTCAAAGGCAACTATGTTCAGCCAGAACTCATTACGGGCAAGCCACTCGCAATAGGGGGTTCACTCGGTAGAAATGAAGCGACAGGAAGAGGGCTTTCGTTCACCGTAAGGGAAGCAGTAAAAAAGCTGAAAATTAACATAAAGACTGCTACTGTGGCGGTCCAGGGATTTGGAAATGCCGGACAGTTCTCGTCCCAGCTGGTGCAGGAACAGGGTGCAAAAGTGATTGCAGCGTCAGATTCCAAAGGTGGCGTATACAACAAAAATGGCATCGACATTATTTCTCTGAGAAAGCACAAGGAGAAGTCTGGATCAGTGGTAGGATTTCCGGGCGCAAAGTCGATCAGCAACGAAGAAGTTCTTGAAACAGATTGCACGATCCTGATACCTGCTGCGCTTGAAAACCAGATAACGAGCAAGAATGCAGGAAAAATCAAGGCGAAAATCGTTGCAGAGGCGGCAAACGGTCCGACCACGCCGGAAGCAGACGACGTACTGTACAAGAACAAGACACTGGTAATCCCTGATATACTCGCAAACGGGGGAGGGGTCACTGTATCTTATTTCGAATGGCTGCAGAACCTTAGGAGGCAGTACTGGTCAGAGAATGAGGTCAACGAAATGCTGGATACCAGCATCACAAAGGCATTCCTTAATGTCTATGACACGCATGAAGAATATGGAGTGAACATGCGCAAGGCCAGCACAGTACTGGCTGTCAACAGGGTAGTTGAAGCCATAAAGATACGGGGACTCTGGCCGTAAGAGCCCCATTCTTTTTCTGGAAATCTACAGCTACAGCTGACCTTTGAAACGATAAAAGAAGAAAAACGCCTACTCTGTGCTAAACGAGTGTCCGCACGAGCAGCTCTTTGTCACGTTGGGATTGTTGATTTTAAAGCCGGAGCCCATCAGACTTTCGATGTAATCGATATTCGCTCCTCTGAGGTACCTCTGGCTGTAGCTGTCAAGAAGCAACTTCACTCCGTTCTGTTCAATGACTCTGTCATCTTCATCGGCTTTTTCTTCAAAGCCCATTCCATACGACAGGCCCGCGCAACCGCCGCCTGAAACATATACCCTCAGGTAAAGGCTATTGTTGCCCTCCTGCTTCATGAACTCGGCAACCTTCTCGGCTGCCTTTGGAGTTATAGTTACTGCTTGACTCTGCTGAGCGCTTTCCATACAGCCATTTTTGGCAATTTTGCTATAATAACCTTTTCCCCTTTTTAATGGGTTACTTCAGTGGTTGCCGCCTCTTTTGGCTGCTCCGCCTTCTTTTGCTCCGCAGGCGGCGCCGGCTGCTGGTATTTCTCAACAAACCTCACATTCTTCACTCCGGGGACGAATTTGAAAATGTCATTCGAGACAGCCCGCTTTATGATCTGAAGCCCCTCGGCAAGATACGTTTCTTCCGGCAGTTCGATTTCCAGTTCAGGCGCTGTCAACGTCAGTTTGACCTTGCTATCATCAAGACCCAGTCTTCTCCTTACGAGGCCGCGAACCTTTTCATCGTCAGTGTCAAGTTTCTTGATGACGTTAACGTCATAAAAAAGAGTCTTGCCCGCGAACCTATGGTTAAAGTCCACCTGAATCCTGCCGGAGCCTACATATCGAACTATTCCAGTCCTTTCCTCCACTTCAATAACGTCTCCAACGGAGACTTCGTCTGCCTTGTCGCCCAGCTTGCGCTGCGGGATCATCCTGACCTTGCTTGGATCACGATCACCAAAGCCCTTGTCCGGTGTAACTTCAACATTCATCTTGTCTCCAACATTGGCATTTGCAAGGGCCTCGTCAAGACCCTTTAACACCCAGCTCTCGCCAACTGAAACAAGGCGCGGTTCGTACTTGCGAGTAGGATCATACGACTCGGTCTTTTTTGCTTCTTCCTCCCGGGTCGTTTCAAAAATTTCGTTTGTATCTTTGACTTTAGCAGTATAATCCACTAGTACGAGAGAACCCTTTTCTAAAGGCATGGAATCTCGCTATCGCTCCACCTTATATTAAGCTTGATAGAAAGGTCAATTCAGGGCCTTCAGTCTGTCGATCGCAACAGCTGGAGCTTCTGGATTGGTCTTTATTCCCAAGACGTTCATCGCCGACGCAATCGACGAGATCGTCCTCATCACGTGGTAACGTCCCACTTCGCCCATCGATCCGACTCTGAAAACCTTTCCCTTGAGATCGCCAAAGCCACCGGCAACCAATACCCTGAATTCACTTGAAAGCAGGCCGCGGAATTTCTTGTCGTCCATTCCCGGCAGGTAGTTGACCGCGATTATTACGCTGCTTCTTGCATCAGGTTTTGCAAACGGAGTCAGACCAAGTGCGCTCAGTCCAGAATAAAAGGCATCTGCGCATATCTTATGCCTTTTAATCCTATTCTCCATCCCTTCCTCGAGCACCATGTCGAGCGCCTCCCTGAACGCATAGTAGAGCGGCAATGCCGGGGTAAATGGCGTTTCAAAGTGTTCCTCGTAGTACTTGAAGTAGCGCTTCAAGTTGAGGTACTGAGTTGGAGGGGGATTTTCCTGCATGTACTTTTTTGCCCTCCTGCTTATGGAAATGGGCGCAACGCCAGGTGGAGCCGCCAGCGCCTTTTGCGAGGCCGTCAGGCAGATATCGATATTCCATTTGTCCACAGGGAGTTCGTCGCCTCCTAGGATCGAAACAGAGTCGGCGACAAAGAAAGCGCCCTTCCTTGAAGCCAGCTCGCCCAGCTTGTCCATGTACCTTATGGTTGTGCCAGTCGATGTTTCGTTGTAAACCGCATATATCGCCTTGATATCTTTGTGATCGTCAAAAGCCTGCTCGAACTTTTCATATGGAGGGTTTTCGCCGGGCGGGGCGCTAATCCTGATCGCCTGGCCTCCCCAGCTGTCTATAAGGTCGGCGAGACGTGTACTAAACTCGCCGTTGACCGGAATTACTGCCTTGTCTCCTTTCTTGATGAGGTTTACGACCGAGGCCTCCACAGCGCCTGTTCCCGAAGTCGTAAGGAGGACAATGTCATTTGATGTCATGAATACCTTTTGTGTCTTTTCCACCACGGACTTGTACAGCTCTCGAAAATCCTCGCTTCTGTGGTTTATCACAGGTGCGAGCATCGCGTTCATTACTCTATTCGGTACGTTGGTTGGACCGGGAAGCATAACAAGATATTCCATGCTGTAGTCTTTGAAAAGCGGGCGCGCAGCCTTATTTAAATTGATTTACAAGTCGTGAGGAAATAAACCGATGCAAACGTTACTCACCGGGTTTTTGCGAAGAATTGTTGTAGTAGGCGGGCAAATGACGGCAAAGGCGCGCTGAAAAAGAGTGCGAATATTTAATTACACTTCAAGATGAAAGCCTCCCTGTCAATGATGAAGGATCGCCGTACTTCTCTCCTGCGTCACGCCAAAGACGCAGGCTGTAGTGCAGTTGCCGCTTTTGAGCCGGAAAACATTTTTTACCTCACAGGATTTTGGGGGGAGGCGATAGCTGTCTGCACGGAGAATGGCACAAAGCTGATAGCTCCCAAGCTGGAATTCTCTCGGGCAGAAAAGGCATCGATAGAATGTGAAGTCGTTTCTACTGAAAGGGGAAGCGAACTCATTTCGACGTTTGCCACAGAGATAAGCGGCCGCAAGTCGTGCACCGACTGCAGGGACTATTCAACGGTTGAATCAGTACGCAATCATGGCGGCGACATGATTGTTGACACTGAGCCATTCTTCAAGACAAGAAGAATAAAGGATGAAATCGAGATAAAGATCATCTCAAAGGCGGCAAAGATCCTCGACAAGCTCTACGAGATATGTTCAGAAGAAATCAAGCCCGGACTTTCTGAGCGTGATCTGCAGGCAAAACTGGTGTACGAAGCGATGAAGATGGGCGCAAATCCCCCTTCATACAAATCGACTCTGAATCCACTTATCATAGCAGGTGGACCCAACGGCTCTCTGCCACATGCCGAAGTTACAGGACGCAAGTTTCGCAAGGGCGACATGATAGTCGTGGACCTTACCTTGCGGCATGACGGCTACATTGCAGATGCCACCAGGTCTTTTGCGCTGGGCTCGGCAACTAGGCAGATGCGGCAGGTCTATGAAATAGTTCAAGAGTCGCAGCTGGCGGGCCTGAAGGCGGCCACGGCAGGCGCGACATGCGGAAGTGTCGACGCTGCGTGCAGGGACCTCATCCAGGAAAGAGGCTATGAAAAACTCTTCATTCATTCAACTGGCCACGGCATCGGGCTAGACGTGCACGAGCCGCCATGGCTTCGCATGAAAAATTCTGAAGAACTAAAGCCGAACATGGCGGTTACGGTGGAGCCGGGCATATACATAGAGAATCGGTTCGGGGTCAGAATCGAAGACAGCATAATAGTGAATAACGGCCAGGCAGAAGTACTCAACAGATTCCAAAAGGACCTGATTATCGTCAGGTAGGGTTATCTGGAATCGTATGCATGCGCAATATTTTCCAGCAACTTGCGGGCCACGGCTGCCTTGCTTTGCAGCGGGAGAGAAGTGACCTGCTTTTTCTTGTCAATGATCAGAACTTTGTTTTGATCAGAGCCTGCGCCAGAGCCATTCTTTCCAAGGTCGTTGGCGACGACAAAGTCAGCGCTACACTCTTGAAGCTTCCGAAACGCCCTTTCAGCCAGGACAGATTCGGATACTCCGTAGTCGGCCTTGAATGCAACGAGCAGGCTGTGCTTGCTAATCTTTTTAATCCCGTCAACTATTTTTTTTGTCGGCTCTAGTGCCAGCTCGATCCTGCCAGAACGTGTCTCTATCTTTCTGTCTGAGGTCCTGGCCGGAGAGTAGTCTGCAACGGCAGCCGCCATTACGACGATGTCGCAGTCTGATGCAAGTTCAGCGCCCACAGCCGCGTGCATCTCCTCAGCCGTGTCGACGCGCACCACTTTTCCTTTGATGACATCCGGATCCACATTGCCATGCCCAAAAACTAGTGTTACACTTGCGCCCATCTTTTCCGCTTCCGTTGCAATGGCTATGCCCATTTTTCCAGAGCTCCTGTTGGTAATCACCCTTATCGGATCAATGTATTCTACGGTGCTGCCAGCGGTGACCAGAATTTTCTTTCCAGAAAGAGGCCCGCGAGAAAGGATCTCTCTTACTACTCTGATAACTTGAACCGGCTCGGCAACTTTTGCTTTGCCTTCTGCCATGTCTGGCTCAACAATGGTGACCCCATTGTCGCGCAACTTGATCACATTTGCCTGTATTATCCTGTTGCCGTACATTGCTTCGTGCATCGCGGGTGCAATGATTACAGGGATCTTTGAACCAAGAGCCACGCTCAAGACTGACGAGACGGTGGTATCGTCTATCCCATTGGCGACCTTGCCAATCGTATTGGCGGTGCAGGGATAAACCAGCACCAGATCAGACATCCCGTAGTCAGCAAGCGCGATGTGCTCCAGATCGCCTGTGAGCTTTGTGACTACATTGTTTCCCGTCGCCCATTTCATCATTTCAGATGTGAGAAGCAGCGACGATGTCGACTCTGTCATGACCGCGTGAACGTCAGCGCCATGCCGCATCAGCAGGCGGGCCATATCTATTGCCCTGTAGGCCGCGACGCTTCCCGTTATGCAGAGTACAACTTTCCTTCCACGAAGTTCCGATCCGTCTGTCCCGGTGATTTCTTTGGAAGGATGCTGCTTCTTCATTTCTTGGACCCCTTCAGCGCCTTTCTTAATTCGGAGAGTTCTTCTGGTTTCATATGAAAAGTGTTTGATTCTTCCGGAAAGTTGCCGGTCTTGACCTCCTGTGAAAATCGGGAGACTGCCTCAGCTATAGTTTTCGAGAGTTCGGCGTACCGCTTCACGAACCTAGGTCTGATGTCTTCATAGATTCCGAGTATGTCATGCAGCACCAGGACCTGGCCGTCACACCCGGCGCCGGAACCAATCCCGATGGTGGGAACAGCCACTCTCTTTGTTATTTCCATGGCGACTTCACTTGCAACCATTTCAAGCACAATGCTAAATGCACCAGCATTTTCCAGCGCCTTTGCATCTTCTATCAGCTTGTTGGCAGACAGCCCGGTTCCTCCCTGCATCCTGTAGCCTTCCCAGAGCAAAGCTGTCTGGGGCTTCAAGCCTATGTGTCCCATGACGGGTATCCCTGCGTCTACTATGGCCCTTATGGTGCTACTAATCTCCAGACCGCCTTCAAGCTTGACCGCGTCGCAGCCCGCCTTGATGAATTGCACAGCATTTGCCACGGCCATACTGGGATCTGGCTGGTACGAGCCAAAAGGCATGTCGCCAATTACCATTGCTTTCTTTGCACCTCTTGAAACTGCACCGCAGAACATGAGCATTTCAGGCATTCCCACCGGCACGGTGCTCGAATAGCCCAGCACAACCATGCCGGCACTATCCCCGACAAGCAAAACGTCTACGCCTGCCCTGTCGCATATGAGTGCAGTAGAATAATCGTATGCGGTCAGGACCGCAATCTTTTCCCTGTTCTTTGTGCCTAAAATGTCTGCGACACTGACCTTTTTCCTAGTCTCCAACTAGGTGCCCCCTCTGATCAAGTTCAGCGATCGAGTCAAGTTGGAGTCATTATCAAATCCTTCAGCAATTTTCTTTATCGAGCTCTTGCCCTTTTGCAAGGCAACCGAATTGATCAGGGCAGGCATCGCTCTTGTCACGTTGTCCACAATGGTAACGTTCGACGCCCTGGCAGTCCTTGAAAGTGGATTCAGATCAATAGTTATCACCTTCTTGCCCATTCTCGCAAGGGCTTGCGTCCTGTCTCCATCCTCAAGCGGCACAAGGACAGTATCTGCAACGAAAATTCCCATAGGATCAACCTTTCTGCGCTCGCTATGTAGCTCAGGGATCCTTGCTGACGCTCTGCTGCCCACTCCGAGAACCTGCCTGGCACCATGGTGGATGAGCTCTTTTTTGATTGCAACTTCTCTTTCTTCGGTCCTGTAAAAGAGGTTCACCTCGATGCCAGCGCCGGTCGCATCCGCCAGTCGAACAACTTCTCTCGCGCAAAGGGCAGCGACATTTCCATTGACGGAAATTACGGGACGTTTGGAAAGCAGGAGCATCGCAGCTGCTGCCCTGATCGCCCTTTGCGCCGGTCCCGTCGTCTTTTCGCCAATAAGGTAGTCATAGGCCTCGCCCCTGCCATGGGCGATAAGTCCTTCCGGCGCGACCAGCCCGCGCCTGAATCCGTCCACAAGTTTTTCCCTTGTATAGAGGGACTTTGCACGTGGATGATCCGGCGGTATCGTGATGCTTGCTGGCAACTATTAGAGCACTCTTGCCCCATGGGGGTCCAGATTGCAGACAAAAAGTGTTCCGCCAAAACACTTCAGGGCTTCCCTGGCCTCCCTGGCGCGGCTGCGAGGAACCAGGGTGAATACCGTATGGCCGAACATGGCTACACCCGCTTCAATTCCGATCGCGTTCAGGGCAGCGATGGGAGCCTTGCATATGCCGCCTGTCAGCTCCAGGGTCTCTGCAAATTCGTAGGACATCTTTAGAAAGTCATCAACGCTCCGCGTCTCTGACAATTTCCTTAGCATTACGCCGCCCTTGCCGTTTATCTCGTTTATCCGGCCTGTAAGAAACGTCTTTGTCGAAATCGGAGCAAGGCAAAGTACAACTGCCCTGTAATCCCGCAGCTCAATCCTGTCAATAGTTCCTATGCCCGGCGCGCCTGCGCTTGTCCGCATTTCAAAGCCTCCGGCAAACTCTGCAATGACTGTACCGAGTCCTGTCTTGCAAGAGATCTCGGCGCGGTGGGCCATCTGGGCAGCCTGAGCCTTGCTCAGGTTTGTGCGCAATGCCTCGTTAAGGGCGTAAGAAAGGCTAAGAGCTGCCGCACCACTTGAGCCCAGTCCGAACCCGATCGGCAGTCCTACATCGTGGTCAACACTCACAAAACTCGGTCTGCCCGCAAGCCTCTGGTATTCTTCGAGCACCCAGCGCGATACCTCGGCATTTTCTGAAACAGTCCCGTTTATCGATATCTTGTATGCCGGTTTGGTGCTATCAAATACGTGAACCGTAGTCGAGATTCCTCTATCGATGGAGAACCCCGCTCCCCTGGATCCTCTATAGAGATAGTTTCCATGGCTGGGAGGTATCTCGAAAAAACCGGTAACGTGGCCCGGGCTGAACGCCTTGGCTATCGCAACAGGCGTTGCAATCAGCGTTGAAGCCATCTTGCTACACACGTTTATAAATTGCGCAAAATATAAAAACATCGTTTAATTAGTTTAAATGGGTATAAACAATATATGGTCAGATACGCCAGAAGGCTGCAGAAAATCGGTAGTAGCATCCTCATATCGCTTCCCAGTCAATGGATAAAGAGCAATGGCCTCCGGAAGGGAAGCATAGTGCCTGTCGATGTCAACCGCGATAACTCTCTTTCCATATTTCCTTCAGAGGAAGATGCAGCAGATCAGATCAAGGAAGTTACAATCACATACTCTCCCGCTTCAATGGACACCCTGGTCAACCAGGTCTATGGTGCATATTTGCTGGGCTATGACTTCATACGAATCAAGGGAAGCAACCAGATTTCCTTTGACGACGCCGACAGGATAAAAAAGGCCATGCGCAAACTGGTCGGGCTAGAGATCGTCGACGAAGACGGCCTCAACATCATGATGCAGTTCCTGCTAGACGCCAACACTCTTGACGCAGAAAAGATCCTCCGGAGAATGAGCTCGATAGTCGCGGGAATGTACCGAGACGTACTTGAAGCCGTAAAGTCCCGGGAAAACAACATACGCAAAGTGATAACCGGCAGAGATGATGAAGTTGACAGGCAGTATTTCCTCCTGGTAAGGCTCATCAGGAGCGCGATGATGGATCAAAAACTGGCGGGCAAGCTGAATTTGAGCAACATTGACATCCTTGACTACAGGATCGCTGCGAATCATCTTGAAACCGCCGGCGACAACATCGTAGACCTTGCTGCTTCAATCCAGGATCTGTCACGAACAAGGGTCGCGGACGAAGTGCATGAGGCCGGACTTTTGATTGAAAAAATGCAGGAAAAATCGGTGGTTGCCTTTGTCGGCAAGAACCGGTCAGAGTCAAATAGCGTAGTCAAGATGTATGAAGCCTTCAACAAGCTAATGAACTCGGTAAAGGGAATGGCTACGAGCGCGGAATCCCGGAACCACGAGTCAACAATTGCGGTGCTTAACCTGGTCTACTCGATGGACAATATCGCACGCTGCTGGGTCGATGTTGCGGATCTCGTCAAACCTGTGCATCTGACGGCGCCTCTAAAGAACGCATAATTAGGTAATACGCCCATCGAGTAGCATGAGTAATGACAATCGTGTAGAGAATGTCTTGGTGCTCCAGGGAGGTGGGTCACTTGGCGCCTTTGGCTGCGGAGTCTACAAGGCCCTTGTGCAACAGGGGATCAAGATTGAGATAGTTTCAGGCACTTCGATAGGCGGAGTCAATGCGGCAATAATAGCTGGATGCAAGAAAAACCGCCCTGAAGAAGAGCTGGAAAATTTTTGGCTAGAGCTCGCGGAACATTCGGTTGACCTGAGCATGTCCGGGATGCCCGCGTCAACCTTTCAGAGCAATACCAACTCTGACAGCCCCTTCAGTGATTATTATCAGCATGCCAGCAACTCCCTAAAAAACACCCTTTCGTTCTACAGCTCTGCGGTATACGGAAACGACGCAATGTTTGTGCCGCGGTGGAGGGCAGGGCAGGCTGCAACCGATCCACTCTATTTCAGGCCGGATGAATGGACCTACATATATGATCACTCGCCACTGGCAAAAACTCTTGAAAAATACATTGACTACGACAGGCTGCGACCAGACGGAAACCCGACAGCACGCTTGATCATCACAGCTGCCGATGTCCTCACAGCTCGGCCGCTGACTTTTGACAGTTCAAAGCAGCAGATAACTTTCAAGCACCTGTTGGGAACTTCCGGATATCCCCTCTATGGTTTTCCCTGGGTGGAAGTGGAAAAAGGAGTGTATGCCTGGGACGGGAGCCTGCTGAGTAACACCCCGTTCAGAGAGGTGATCGACGCAGCACCTGTGGTGGACAAGAACGTGTTTATTGTAGAGAACTATCCAAAAGTAATAGCCAGACTTCCAAAAAACATGCCCGAAGTTTATCATCGGGCTCGCGACATAATGTTCAGCGACAAGACTAGCCACAACATCAAGATGTCAAGAGTGATTACGTTTTACCTTCAGTTCATTGCAGAGCTTTATGATGTCATAAAGAACAATGTCGACCTTGGCAAGCTGGACAAGGAACAGCGAGCGAGCATCGAACGCAAGTACCATAAAATAGTCAATAAACGCGGGGCAGGAATAAGAAAAATAGGCTACATCACAAGGGAAGAAGATTATCCGTACCTATACGAGAATACTGATTTTTCTCCAGCCGGCATCAAGAACCTCATCAGGGAGGGAGAGGAGAAGACGAAACAGACGCTCAGGGAAATGGGTTTCTAGACGATTAACCCTTTGTAGTCTATCTGGGCCTCTATAGGATCGCAGCCCGCCTGCCTTATGCCTTCAGCCACTCTCGCGCTCTGCTTCGCATCCGCGACCAAGGCAACGACTGAACCGCCCCCGCCAGCGCCGGTTATCTTTGCGCCCAGAGCTCCGGCCGCTCTGCATGCCCGAACAAGGTCGTCCACCTTTTTGCTGGAGACTCTTATCTGCTGCAGCAGTAGCTGATTCTCGTTCATGAGAAATCCCAGCCTTTCAAGCTGGCCAGATTCCAAAGCGCTGGCGGCATCTAGGCAAATTTCATCTGCGCGTGTCATCAAGTCTGCAAAGACCTTTGGTTTTCTGGCCTTGAACCTGGCTACACCAGCAACCAGTTCGCCCGTATGATGTTTGATGCCCGTGTTCCCTATGACTATTGAAAGCGATTTCCTACTTCTTATTTTCTTATAACCTTCCCTCCTTTCGTACTGTATCAGTCCTCCAAACGTGCTGATGTAGCAGTCCGCCCCTGATGAGTTCCTGTGAATCCTTCTCTCGGATTCCACTGCTCTCTCACAGATCCATCGCCTATCGCGCCGGCCCACAAGCGAGCAAACCGCGCCAACGGTCGCCACACAGGAAGCCGCGGAGGAACCAAGGCCAATTCCGTAGGGAATCGCGGAACAAAGGTCGATCTCTATGCCGCCATCCCCAACACGCGACCCCAATGCTCGTCTTGCAGCGTCATGGATTGGATCTATCAACGCTCTGGCTCGTTTGCCGCCCCGCAGTACTTTGAAGTCTCTGCCGCTATACTCTCCGGCGGCTCCGATGTCTGATCTGATTACTATCTTTTCTGCCGCTGTGGTTCTGGCTGTAGCCCTGATTCGCTTGTTGATTGCGGCCAGCAAAGCATGGCTGCCGTGGACTACAAAGTGTTCTCCAAACAGGATCACTTTTGCCGGCGCCGACGCTACTGTCATTATACAAACACTATTGACGAGTAGCCGACAACCGCGTTCTTGTCGCCTGTAACATCTCCGCTTGTCGCATATCTCAGGAGCTCTCCTCTTGTGGCGCCAAGATTCTTGGCTGCTATCATTATCGAAGCAATAGCTCCATAGCCGCATGCAGAAACGTCAAGCCTTTCAAGAACCGCGTAAAACTTGTGAACGTCAAGTGCCAGTATTGCCTTTATCAGTTCGCCGTCTTTTCGGTGGGCGTCAGGATTGGGCTCGTAGTGTGTCAGGTCAGATGACGCGATCAACAGCGTATTATTTTGCTCATGCTCGGTAACGGTGTCAGCGATCGCCTTTCCGAGGTCAAACGCCGTATCAATGTCCTGCATCATCAGGATTACAGGTACGATCTGGAAATAGGACCTGGTGTACTGAAGGAAGGGAAGCTGGACTTCCAGGCAGTGGTCCCTGCTGTGCGAAAAGTCGTTAAAATCAGAAACGCCCGATCGCTTTGAAACTTCAAGAGAGAGTTCCGAGTTTATTCTGACATCGCCCAAGGGCGTCTCCCAGATCCCCTCCCGCACCATCGCGACTCCCGAGCCGAGGCCGTAGTGGTTCGGTCCCACCATTATCACATCCTGAAAATCACAAGACGATACTTCGTAAAAGCCATTTGCAGCTACTGCCCCTGAGTAGACATAGCCTGCGTGGGGCGAAACAATCCCGTAGATCTTGCGCCTGCCTTCCGACGGAGGAGCCCGCCCGGGACCGAACCTGGTGTCTCGAAAAGAGTGATCTATAAGGGCCTGCAGTTCTTTCGGGTTATCCGGATAAAACATGCCAGCGACTGCTGGCGGTCTCTTTATCTGCCTGCTACTGCTCAAGTGAGTTCCTCGACTAACTTTGTTTCAAAGTCGTCGATGGAAGCCTTGTCCAGCATTTCGCTGTCAGACTTTATTACGCCCTGCTTCTTTAGCACTTCTCTGGCCAAAAGCCAGTATACGGTGGCAAGGGCCTTGCGTCCGCGATTATTTGCAGGTATGATGAGATCCACCTTTGCGGTAACATTATCGCTATTTGCGATCGCTATTACCGGCACTCCTGCCCTGGTTGACTCGAGGACTGCCTGCTGGTCGGCCTGCGGATCAGTTACTACTACGATTTCCGGTTCCATGTAATCCGGAAGCGACGGGTTGGTAAAAGTGCCGGGCATGAATCGGCCCAAGATGGCTGCAGCACCGGTCAACTCACAGAATTTTTCAACGGGCGTCTTGCCGTATTCGCGCGCAGATGTTACGGCAACTTTGGATATAGTCGCCCTGCCAATGAACTTTGCGGCGACATCAACTCTCGCAAGAGTCTTGCTGATATCAAGAATGTAGAGGCCCTCGGGATTGGCCTTGACTATGAATGAAGTCATGAATTTTGTTTTTACTGGGGTTCCGACGCGGATGCCGGTTGAAAGTATCATCTTTTCTAGATTATCGGTGTCCACAACTTCGCGGCCTTCCGGCGATTCGTCAATTTCCGGATTTCCTTCCGCGCTGCTCTGACCGATGTCTTCCTCTGGACTGCTCATTTCCTACCTTGTAGAGGACAGTTCTGCCATACCTTCTATTAAATCATACTCTGTAAGGCGAACAAGTTCGTTTAGTTTCGCCACGCGTTCTCCGCCCAGTACTCCGGACTTTAGCATCTTTGAACCGGTAGCAACAGCGATATGCGAGATATGCGAATCAACAGATTCGCCTGATCTGTGCGAAGTTATTATCTTGATATTATTTGATGAACATTCCTTTGCAAATTCCATCGCGTCGTAGAGGCTGCCCGCCTGGTTCACCTTCAGTATTGCGCCGCTACACGCGCCATATTTTACCGCCTTCTTTACCATACTTGCGTTTGTGACAAGTATGTCGTCCCCTGTTACAAGGATCCTTGGGTTCTTTTTTGTCAGGATGGCCATGCCCTCAAAGTCGCCTTCGTGCACAGGATCCTCCGCGTAAGCCAGTTTGTAATCACGAACGAGTCGGTTTGCAAATTCGATCTGCTCGCCTGTGTCGCGTTCTATTCCCTGCCTGGAGTAGTCGTAGATCTTTTTCTCTTCGTTCCAGAACGAGGAACTGGCAAAATCTACTCCGATTGCCATGTCCTTTCCAAGGGTATAGCCGCAGTTTTTCACTGCCTTTTCAACGATTTCAAACGCCTGATCGTTATTCACGTTTGGAGCCCATGCACCTTCGTCGCCCCTTCCATAGGTGAAGCGCCTGTCAATTGATTCTATTACTTTGCGCGTCTCTGAGTGCAGCTTGATATTCATTTCCAGCGCTTCAACAATCCCCTTGGCGCCAACAGGACACCCGAGGATTTCCTGAATGTCCGGAGTGCCAGGCCCTGCGTGTGCCCCTCCTCCGAGAATGTTGCCGAGCGGGAATGGAAAACGGTACGGCTTTTTAGGATTCAGCAACTTGAAAAGTGGCAAGGAAAGTGCCTTTGCAGCAGAATCCACCGCCGCGATGCTCAGCGCGTAGGCAACTGATCCGCCGATCTCTGAGTAGTTGTCGGTTCTGTCAATCGTACGAAGGACGTCGTACGTGGCACGAAGGTCTTCTGCCTTCAGACCTGCAAACTTTTTTGAATTTGAGTTGAGCCTGGCCAGCGCCTTTTCGGGCTTGTTGTCAGGAAAGCTCTGCGCTTCAAGCTTGCCTACGGACGCGCCGGAAGGGGCGCACGCTCTACCGACGAATTTGCCGTCGGTCGTCACGTCTACTTCTACAGTCTTGCTGCCCCTGCTGTTGAATACGATTCGTCCGGTCACAGAAGTAATGGTAGGCATCTTATGATGTTGCTAATTTTTACGCTATTTATTACTTTTTTAAAACTTGCACTATTCGATTTCCGATTGAATCTCGGACATCCGCCTTCTCAGCGCTTCATAGTACGGGATGATCTGATAGATCGTTTCAATGCTTGCAATAAACATCCTTCTGCAGCAGTAGCGCTTCACATTGAGTGAATCCATGACCTTGGCTGGGTCCTCCCCTGCCTTTACCCTGTTTGAATATTCCGCGTGCTTGTCAGCTATCAGATTACCGCACGTAAAACATCTGACCGGTATCAGCATTTCAGATACCGTCAGATCGTACATGGATAATAAAAACTGTATCGCTTCACGCAATATTCAAATTAGCGCACCGAAAGCGTGTTTATTGCGCGGGAGTCGCCCAGCATGGTCAAAGGCGTAAGACTGAGGCTCTTATCCCTTAGGGGTTCGTGGGTTCAAATCCCACCTCCCGCATTACTCTCATGCCGCCCACTTCTGAGTCCTTTCCAAATTTTCAACGAAATAACCGCGAACCGGGATGGATGGGAAAATGTTACTGCCACCTTTCGTCAGTCGAATTTCTTCAAGATCTGGTAATAGGGCGAAGTCTTGTGTTTGTCCACACACTTGCCGCAGATAGATTTCTCACCATATTTCTTGTGACACGGGCAATTGCATATGCTGTTAGAAGCGGACAAACATCAGAGGGGGGCAGGAAAAGTTATTTAAACCTACGACCATCTTCATTGAACTTTTATATCCTGAATCGAGCTAGGATGAAAGATGGACTCACGCGTAAAACAGGTTGAGAAAAAGCAGAGGCTCTACGCGATGCTCAAAGAGCAGCATGACGCCGAAGTAAAAGAGCTGATGCATTACATGTCTACCCTCACAACTGTAGAGAACAACCTTGTGCGGAGCTACCTGCACACCTTGCTTTCAGATGGTCTGCGCCACATCGAGTACATTTCAAAGATAATGGCTGAAATAGAGGGTGCCACGGGAAGCGCAAGCCTCACGAAGAAAGGAATCGCTGAGTCCATCAAGGACGAAATGGATTCCAGAGACACCCTGCTAAAATGCGCCGAGCTCGCATCAGATGATGCAGAGACTGCCGCTCTCCTGAAGAGCATTAGTGTTGACGAAGAGCATCACATGAAGATACTAGAGCACTTGTCGGAGCTGGTGGAATCTTCAAGATAATCCACCAACAGTCTGAGGCGGCATGTCATTTTTCACGCAGTACGCCGAGCACTTCCATGCTGTGTCCCGCCGGCTTTACCTTTCTGTAGATTTTCGCTATCTTGCCTGACTTGTCTACCAGAAAGGTTGACCTGTTGACACCCATGTACTCTCTGCCCATAAAGCTCTTGAGGCCGTATACTCCGTATTTCTTTGATACCTCTTTCTCAGTGTCAGCCACCAGCGGATAGGGGATCCCCATCTTGTCTCTGAATTTCTGGTGCGATTTCTCGTCGTCAGGGCTGACGCCAACGACTTCAATTCCTGCGTCCTTGAATTTCTTGTAGTCGCGTGTAAACTCTGTTGCTTCCATCGTGCATCCGGGGGTGAAATCCTTCGGATAAAAGTAGATAACGACGTTTTTCTTGCCGCGAAGCTCCGACAGTTTCACAGATTGCCCATCCTTGTCATTCATCGTAAAATCTGGGGCAACAATCCCCTCGGTCAGCTCGACTTGTCTTTCTGTCATGTGCAAAACCGGGTTGGAGCTAAATAAAATAGTTATCCAAAGACAAAGGTGTAGAAAACGAAATTATCAGAGCTGGGCATGATCTCTATTTCGTGCGCTTCGGGTTTTTCAGTCCTGACCAGGTTATGCATGAATGGCCACTCAATAGTTGCATAGCTTGTACTTCCTTCCAGCCTCGCGTCCTTTCCCAGCTGCTCCTTTGCAAGATAGTTCCCGTCAATCTTTATTTCAATTCTTGCAGGCTTGCCGTCAGAGGTTCCCATGATCCCGTGCACCCTTGTAGCAGAGTTGTAGTTCATAATGATGGCGGAGTCCTGGTCCTTTCCTCCAGAACCATTCTGGACGGCTTCGCGCTGCCAGACCCATTTGCCGCGGAGATATACCAGGTTCGCATCGTGAGAGCCAGAATCTGTCATAAAGTTTGCCACATCCGGCCTGAGCGTCTGATTGTTTCCAAAGCGCCTGAGCCGCGAATAGCCCACGCAGATCTCTGGAGCAACGCCTGGAAAATGCATCCCATAGATATCGTAAATCGGGTCCCTCGGGTTTTCCTTCTCGGTCTCTCCGGCGGGATTACTGCCTGCTTCCTGAAGCAATTCCACTACCTGGTTCTCAAAGTCTTCAATTCCACCATACCCCGCATGCTCGTAGCGGATGAATCCGTCATGGTCGATCAAGATGTGCTTTGGCCAATACATGTTTCCGTAATCTTCCCATACTTTGTTATTGGTATCAAAGGCCACTGGTTCAGTTACGCTGTAAGTCTTTAGTCCCCGTATGATATTTTGCTGGTCAGTCGCAAACTGGTACTCGGCGGAATGAGCCTGAATCACCTGCAGGCCGTGCTTTCCGTATTTCTGCTGCAAAAGTCGCATTATTGGAATCGTTCGGAGGCAAAAGATGCACGTATATGTCCAGCAATCTAGCAGGACCACCTTGCCCTTCAACCCCTTTATCGAAAGAGGTTCAGAATTGGCCCATCCCGTTACTTCTCTGAACTCCGGTGCTGGCGTAGCCGGGATGATCTCCATCCCTCTGCAAGGGCATCGACAGGATATATTTGTTAGATGAAATCCATCGAATGCCGGCGTCTAGCTGAATTCTGGCACAATGATACGTAAACTACAAGAATGTGCACAATCCGCGCATGCGTAGAATACGGGCATTATCAAATTTGGGCAAACGCTTATTTTGAAGTAGATTTTTGTGATCAAAATCGCATGCCGCAAGAGAAAATGACTTTCACATGTCCAAACTGCGCAGACACTCTGAAAGTGCCGGAAGCAAAGAACATTGTGCTGTATTGTTCAATGTGCGGCACTGTGATGGAATCGACCACCTGAACTATCGAACATTTTTCTATTTCGTCTTAAACAACAGGGAAACACAAACGAGTCAGTAGACATTTAAGTTGCTTGACGCGAACTGATTCAACGAATGCAAAAGCTGAATGTGAAGGATATCTCTCCGGACTCTTCCATGTCAAGGTACTTTGAAGGCATAGTTGAGATCAAAAAGATGGTAACCGATACGCTCACCAAGGATTTCGAGACGTTTCTCGTGACGTTCCACGAAGGCGCACGAACAAAGCTTCATTACCATGAGGTGGATCAGGTGCTCATCGCCACAGAAGGATCAGGAATTGTTGTTGTAGAGACCGATGTCAGGATGGATAGCGACACCACTGCGACGATAAGAATGAACGAATCGCATACGATGGCCGAAGGGGATTTCGTTTGCATACCTGCGTTGAAGTGGCACTGGCATGGGGCGGCCAAGGGAAGCAAGTTTTCACATCTCCAGATCAAAAAGCCTGGCAAGACAGTCTGGGTAGAATGACAAAAGATAATTTGGTACAGTCATCTTCCAGCGCTTCGCGAGAGCCGAGAGGCGCCGATGGGCTGATTGATAACCTTCTTTCACTACTTTCTTCGTCCAATGGCACCTCCTACTGCGAAGCTCGTTACCACTCTAGGCTAATGACCGAGGTGAATTTTATCAACGGAGACCTTCAGAGGGTACGCGTGGTCGAGAACGCTGGGTGCGGGATCAGGGTCCTGGTGGAAGGCTGCTGGGGGTTCAGCAGCACAAGCAATGTAGAACCGGATGCGCTGCGCGAGTCCCTTGCCCAGGCAACTTCGTCTGCTCGCGTTCTTGCCCAGGTCAAGAAAAACAAGGTCCGGGGTCTGGCCGATTCCCCAATGGCAAAAGGAGAGTTCCGGCTCAAAGCAAACGGAAACCTTGGTGACATTGACATCGAGAAAAAGATCAAGGTCACAGGGGAGGCAGAGCAGGCTGCGCGAAAACATTCCAGGCTGATAAAGACTGCATCAGCAACTTACCGCGAATTGCTGGATTACAAGGCCATGGTGAATAGCGACGGAGGTGAAGTAGAAATCCATGATTCAAAGCCCGAGTTCAACGTAGTCGCGGTGGCGGGAAAAACCAGCCAGACTGCGACCGCCCATGAGGGAGTGGGCATCACGGGAGGATGGAATGACCTCTTTGCCTCGAAAAGCCATCTCGATTACGGAGTCGAAGCAGCAAAGAGGGCAGAAAACCTGTTCGCCGCCAGGCACGCAAGGGGGGAAAAGACAACGATAATTCTGGACCCGGGAATGGTAGGGCTGCTCTCCCATGAAGCCATTGGTCATACCGTCGAAGCAGACTTTGTGCTCTCTGGCTCGATAGTCAGGGACAGAATCGGAGAGAAGGTCGGAAGCGAGCTTGTGACTCTGGTCGACAGCGGCGATTCTGACAACGCAGAGAACGCAGCCGGCACCATAATGGTAGACGACGAGGGAGTCATTGCTGGACGCACTGTGATCATTGAAAACGGCATCCTCAAGTCATTTCTGCACAACCGCGAGTCGGCCAAGATCTTTGGCGTTCCGTCCACGGGCAACGCCCGGGCGTTCCAGTATAACGACGAGCCGCTGATAAGGATGCGAAATACCTTCTTTGAACGCGGGTCTGAAACGCTCGATGAAATGATCAAGGAAACCTCACGTGGGTACCTTGTGAAGGGCGCGCGGAATGGCCAGGCAGATGCGAATGGCGAATTCATGTTTGGAGCAGAAGAGGCCTTCCTTATCGAAAACGGCGAGATAAAGGAACTACTGAGGGGAGCCAGCATCTCTGGCAACGCGTTCGAGGTCCTGCAGTCAATCGACATGGTGGGCAATCGCTTCAAGTACGACATCGGCACCGGCTATTGCGGCAAGTACCAGCCCGCAAAGGTTGACGGCGGCGGGCCGCATCTGCGATGCACCGCCGTGATCGGAGGTCTCCAGTAGTGCAGGACCTGCTTCGCCGTGCGATCAGGGACGCAGAATCGCAAGGAGCGCACGACGCCGAGGCATTCGCAAGCACATCAAGCGAATCGGAGGTTTTCATAGAAAACAACGACATCAAGCAGGCAAAATCACAGCAGCGCGGCTCTATGGGCATCAGGGTTCTGGTAAACGGCTCACTTGGATTTTATTCAACCAACATACTCACAAGAGATTCGATAAGGACCGCGGCGCGGACTGCTGTCAAGATAGCGCGCGCAAGCCCAAAGGACAGGTTCAACTCGTTGCCACGCAAAAGGAAGATGCGTCTCCTGCGAGGCGTATACGACAAGTCTGCAGAATCGTTCGGATCAGCCGACGCCGCAGCTGCGGCCGCTGACATGCTCGGGGCAGCAAAGTCATATGACAGCCGGGTGACAGTTGACAGCGGAAATTTCACGGCAGCTAGAGGGACACAATTCCTTGCCAGCTCTAACGGAATTGAGCTCCGGGAAAAGCTATCCACGTTTTCCTGGACCATAATGGGGATGGCAATCCAGAACGGCAACGTGAGCAGCTTTGATTTTCAGTCCGGAGCTACACACTTTGCCAGGGAAATTGCTGTGCAAAATACTGCTGCAGAATTTGCAGAGGCGGTGACGAGTTCACTCGGGCCTCGCAAGATAGATAGCTTTAGGGGCGAAATGCTATTGACGCCATCTGCAGCAGACGAGCTGGTAGAGGAAGTAATTTCCCATTCCATAAATTCAGAAGCGGTGCAAAGACGATCAAGCCGTTTTGCAGGCAGGATAGGCAGGAAAGTCTCCACCGAACTCTTGACTGTGGAAGACGATGCGACCAACACCATGGGTCTTGGCGCGTCAAGCTTTGACAGGGAAGGGGTACCCCACAGCCGGAACGTCGTGATAGAGAAGGGAGTGCTAAAGAAATTCCTCTACAACACGTATACAGCCAAAAAGGAAGGCGTCAGCACGACCGGCAATTCCGGAGGCTCTACGAGCTCTCCTCCATCCGTTTCAACGACCAACTTTATTGTCGCGCCAGGCAAGTCGAACTTTGATTCTCTGGTTTCCGAAATGAAAAAGGGAATTATTATCAGCAGGTTTTCCGGAAACGTCAATCCAGTAAACGGCGATTTTTCCGGAGTGGTCAAGGGCGGCAAGCTCGTTGAAAATGGGAACGTGCTTTATCCTGTCAGGGACGTGATGGTGGCCGGCAATGTCTTTGAGGCTTTGAAGAACCTGAACGGGGTTTCAAGGGAAAGAAAAGTGATCTTTGACTCTATTCTGCCGTACATGCGCTTTGGAAACGTGTCGTTCACAGCAGGTTAGAGTCAGATGGAAGAAAACTTTGACATCGCAGTGGTGGGAGGCGGACCGGCAGGGCTGTCTGCCGCCTGTTCGGCGGCAAAGTCAGGAGCAAAGGTTATCCTGCTCGAGAAGGACGAGGCTATCGCCCACAACATCCGCACAAGCGGGGTCACCTGGGTGGACGCGATGGACAGCCTTGGAATACCCAGCAGCTATTACAATCCTATAAGCAACTATCGATTCGTATCGCCGGCCAATGACATCGTGATCTATGGGAGCACTCCAAAATCGTGCGTGCTCGACGTCAGAGGCATGTACCAGCACCTTGCGTTTCTTGCGGCCGACGCGGGTGCAGAGATCATGGTGAGAAGCAACGTGATCAATGTAATCAAGGACGGAGACAGGATAGCCGGCGTCAAGGCGAGCACACCAAAAGGCGATCTGACGCTGAGGGCTACTCTTGTAATCGACGCCAGCGGATTCAGCTCATCGGTCGGACGCAAGGCGGGACTCGCGGGAGAATGGAAGCGGTACGGAGTCGGGGCCGAATACGAATGCTATTGCGACAACGTTGACAGCACGACATGGGTTCTGATGGTCGGAAAACAATACTCTGATGCAGGATATGCGTGGGTCTTTCCACTCTCCAAGAAAAGGGCCAGGATCGGAGTCGGGATCGGCCGGCCAGACTCTGACGCGGATCCGCTTGAAAAGTTGCATCACTTGCTGGAAAAGAGGCCAAAGCCACTTGATTCTCTTGGCAGGATCCAGCCTGTCGAACTTCATTACGGGTCCATTCCTAATGAGGGTACTCGGCAGACCAGCGTCGCTGACGGGCTGATTCTGGTGGGAGACTCGGCCGGCCAGTCAAATCCCCTAGTCCTTGAAGGCATAAGGTACGCGATAGAATTCGGGAGGCTTGCAGGCGAGGTTGGAGCAAAGTCGATTTCCCGGGGTTCAACCAAGGAGTCGCTTCAGGAATATGAAAGAACGTGGAAGAGCAGAGTAGAGTCCAGGATTGCCTCGGCGCTCCGGGTGCAGTCTCGGTGGATAGGGCTGTCAGACGAACAGTGGGATAAGGAAATAGAAATTCTCCGGGACATGACTGTTGACGAATTCCTGGATTTTATCAAAGCGGACTTTACTGCAGGCAAGATGATAAAGCTGGCGCTCCACCATCCAAAGATTGCGGCAAGACAGCTGTTTAACATGATAATCAAGGGCTAGAGTTGAAAGAATCCGTTCATGCTCGTTACCTTTTTATATGTTGCAAAAAGCATCATGTCTCGCCTTGGCTGGAGAGACCGCCGCGGGATTTACTCCAATTCTCTACATGCTCGGCTTTGGTCTGCTGGCAGCTGTTCCCGCACTTGTGTTATCAAGGCTCCTTTCGCCGCGCCGGCGCTACAACCCGGTAAAGTTCCTGCCAATGGAATGCGGCCAGATGCCGACGGGAGAAGGAAGGTCACATTTCATGATGCAGTACTATGCATACATCCTCATGTTCGTGGTCTTTGACGTAATGTCCATCTTTTTATACGCGTGGGGGACCGCGCTGTTCTCCATTTCGCGCGCTGCTACCCTGCCAATCATTGGGTTTCTGGCGATAATGTTCGCCGGCATGGGTTACGCACTGTACCTCGCAGGGAGAAAAGGGATCTGGTAGTCTTGCTAACAAGTATTAAATATCTACATGTCGAGAAAACAGGCAAGGAGGAAAGGCATCGCCCATGAAGAGAGAACTCGTCAGCCCGACTACCTTTAATGTCATGGTTAGCAAGCTGAGCGACATCCTCGTCAGGGCTCTTGACCAGCCGCTTGGCTACGCCATCAACTGGGGCAGAATTTGGTCTCTGTGGCCTGTCCACTTAGAGACCGCTTGCTGCAGCGTGGAATTTGGAGCCGCTTCGGGTCCGAGGTACGACGTCGAAAGATTCGGAATAATCGAAGCGTTCGGATCTCTGCGCCAGTGCGACCTAGTGGTGGTTCAGGGTACAGTCACAAGAAAGATGGCGCCAAGGCTGAGGATGGTATACGACCAGATGCCGGAACCAAAGTACGTAATAGCAATGGGCGCCTGCGCGATAACCGGCGGGCTCTACATCGATTCGTACAATGTCCTCCCTGGAGTTGACGGGATCGTGCCTGTCGATGTCTATGTGCCAGGGTGCCCTCCCAGACCTGAGACCCTTATCCAAGGCTGCATGCTGCTGCAGGAAAAGATCAAAAGGTCCAAGATAAAGTAGCATGAGCAGCGAGAAAAAGCAGGAAAAGCCGGCCAAGGCAGCCAGTTCGCCCTCAAAACCTTCTGCGACGGCCAAGCCTCCAGTCCCGGCCAAGACGACACCCCCGGCAGCCGCAAAGCCGCCTGCTCCAGCAACGCCTCCTGCAAAGAAAGAGCCAGAGCCCCCAGCTTTTGAAAAGGGCCTCGCAGATCAAATTAGCAAAAAATTTGGCGAGTCGGCCCGGATACAGTTTATCAGGCCGCTGCGGATCAAACTGCAGGTAGATCCAAAGGATGTAGTAGAAGTCGCAACGTTTCTGCGCGACAGTATGGGCTTTGATCATGCAGAGTCTGTCGCGGGGACAGACTATCCAAAGGACGGCCAGATAGAAGTAATCTACCACCTGGGATCTTATACCAGAGACGATCTGGCGGCTCACGTTATTGCGCTGGCAACTAGGACCTCAAGGGACGACGCCCGTCTCCCAACATTAATTAACGTCTACAAAAGTGTGGAATATCACGAGCGGGAAACTTTTGAAATGCTTGGCGTTTATTTTGAGGGACACCCGAGAAATGACAGGTTCCTTCTCCCGGAAGACTGGGCAGACATTCCACCTCTCAGGAAGGACTTTAGGATAAAGGGTAGATAAATGGCAAGCCTGGAAGACAAGTTTGAGGAATCAAAAAAGCTGGGGCTCCAGATAGTAAAAGAGTCAGAAGAGGACAGGCTCATGACTCTCAGCGTGGGGCCGCAGCACCCCGGATCGGGCCACTTTAGATTCATCATAAAGGTAGACGGAGACTACATCGTATACTGCGATCCAGACCCGGGGTACGTTCATCGGGGCGAGGAAAAAATGTGCGAGTATCGCAACGTGATACAAAACATTCCCCATCTTGAGCGGCCCGTCATCCACGACTCGAACAATATCACTTATTCATACAGTCTTGCCGTCGAAGAACTCGTCGGGATTGAAGTTCCAAGGCGCGGGCAGTTTATCCGCGCAATCGCATCCGAGCTCAACCGGCAGGTCTACACGCTCTACTGGCTTGCCATCTATGGGATATTCCTCGGGCACTCTACGATGTTCATGTGGCCCGCGGGAGACAGGGAACTCTTTATCGACCTTTTGGAGGCGCTTACCGGCGCAAGGGTGACTCATGCTTTCAACATTCCAGGGGGCGTCAGAAATGACATGCCCGATGGCTTTAAGGATCGGTGCATCCGCCAGGTCAGATATTTTGAAAAACGACTCAAGGAATACGAGGACATTTTCTACAACAATCCGCTGTTCCGCCAGAGGACAGAGCAGGTCGGCGTGCTGTCAAAAGACGATGCCGCAAAGCTGGGCGTAACTGGCTCTGTTGTGCGAGCTTCGGGCATTCCGTACGACATACGCAAGGCCGAGCCCTATGACGTTTACAACGAGATTGACTTTAAGGTGCAGTACATGAAGTCAGGCGATTCGTACGCACGGTCATATGTTCCGTTCCTTGACATGAGAGAGTCGTGCCACATCATTGAAAACCTCCTCGACAAGATGCCCGAGTCAGGCGAAGTCCGGGCAAAGCTCCAGCCCAATCCCAAGGGTCCGCCGGGCGAAGCCTACCGCCGCGTCGAATCTGGAAGGGGTGCGCTTGGTTACTATGTCGTGAGCGATGGTACTCCAAAGCCGTACAGGGTAAAGATCTCTGTTGGGTCGTTCCGAAACATTCTTGCGCTGCCATACCTACTGGTGGGCCAAAAGCTGGCGGACATGCCTGCCATTTACTGGTCCCTGAACTATTGGCCCGTGGAGGCAGACAGATAATGGCGAGCTACCCACAGAACTTTAGATTCGGCGAATTCGTCGGCAGCCTTTTGTGGCTGATATTTTGGGTACTGATAATAGTCACTCTGGTAGGGCTCCCGCTTGTTTTCATTATCCTATACTACGTACCCTTGCCGCCAATTGATGGTGAAGTCCTAACGCCATTTCTGTTCCTTACGATGGCCGTTGATCCCTCACGCACGATCCCGATAATCGAGCATTTCATGACAACCGACCTGTTCAGGGTAGCGGCTTTTCCCGGCTTTACTTACGCGGCGCTTATCGCTGCGATAACTATTTTCGTCGAGCGCAAGTTTCTGGCCAAAATGCAGCTGCGCATCGGGCCGCTGTACGCCGGCAAGATAGAAGGTATCTTTCAGCTGATTGCTGACGGACTGAAACTGATAGCCAAAGAGATCATTGTCCCTTCCGGGGCTGACAAGCCTATCTTTTGGGCGGCGCCCATTGCGTTTGTCGCAGTGGCAGCGGCAGTGGTTGCGCTGATACCCGCTGCGCCAGGCTATGTCGCAGCAGACGTCGACGTCGGCCTGCTGGCAGTGTTTGCAATACTCGGGTTCTTCCCGCTGATTGCGCTTCTCTTCTCGTGGGCCAGCAACAGCAAGTATCCGTTTATCGGCGGCCTGCGCGCCCTCCACCAGATGATTGCGTTCGAGATCCCCTTCATTCTCTCGGCGCTTTCTGTAGTCCTCCTTTCCGGTACCCTTAACCTGACTGGCATCGTCAACTCGCAGATCCAGTCGTACTGGTTCATATTTTTCGCGCCTATAAGCGCGTTCGTGTTCTACATTTCCTCGCTCGCAGAACTTGAAAGGATCCCCTTTGACCTTCCGGAGGCAGAGAGCGAGATCGTCGCCGGGTGGCTGACTGAAACCTCTGGCATGATCTACGGCCTCATACAGCTGGGGTCGTACGTAAAGACCTACGCGCTCGCCGCGCTCTTTGTTATCCTCTTCCTTGGAGGATGGGCAGGCCCTAACGTGTTCCCACCGGAAATAGAGACGCCGATAATCAACATTGCCCCACTGTATGACCCAGTCGCAGCCAACGCGACTCTGTGGTTCACACTAAAGACCTTTGGCGTGATAATGCTCATGCTGCTTCCAAGAGGCATAAGCCCGAGAATCAGGATCGACATACTGTTGCACACCGGCTGGTACAAGCTGATCGTGCTTACCTTCATCAACATTTTCATCGCCCTTGCACTAATATATGGCGGAATACTTGGTCCGGGAGGTCTGCTGGTCCGATGACTACCGCCGGAGGTTTTATCAAGGCTATCGAATCCGGTACAAAGCACCTTGTAATCAGGCGGTTCACTCTGCGCTACCCGGAGCAGAAACTGAAATTCGTCGGCGACGGATACCAGTTCGATCCAAAACGCGGAGTGGGGATCGCCGGCTACCGGGGAAGACACATCCTCCTCCATGACAAGTGCACAGGCTGCCAGCTCTGTGCAATCGCCTGCGAGGGAATCGCCGAGGCTATTGGCATGGTCAAGGTGGACGAGCAGTGGAAGCAGAACAAGAAGGCCATCATGCCCCAGATAGACTATGGCAAGTGCGTCTTTTGCGGCCTCTGCGTTGATGCCTGCCCGTTCTACGCTCTGTTCATGACAAACGACTACGAGCTTTCATCATTTACAAAGGAACACCTGATCTACACGCCGGGGCAGCTCGCCATCAAGCCAAAGTACCAAGGTGACGTGGAAATCGTCATCGATGACAGGGGGGCGACGCATGGCTGACCCTGTCTTTATCGGAGTCGCAGTCCTCACAGTTGGCGCGGCCATTGTCGCGCTTGAAACCCGTGAGCTTATCTACGGCGCGATAGCACTCGCAGTCTCGATGCTTGGCATTGCTGGATTTTTCCTCCTTCTAGATGCGCCGTTTGTTGCCATGTTCCAGATAGCGGTATATGTTGGCGCGGTCGCGGTGCTCATCATTTTCGCAGTCATGCTCGTGAGGACACAGGCGCTCTTTAACACAAGGGAGGACAAGAAGAGAAAGGGAGCAGGCATTGCTCTCATGCTTATCATAATGATAAGCCTTGGTGCGCTATTGCTCGCATCCGGCCTGAATGGGCAGTTTGGAAACTTTAGCGACTCTGAGGCTATAGATTTCAGGGAGATAGGCCAGCAGATGCTGACCTACTATTCGCCTACGCTCATTATCATGGCGCTGACCTTGGCGGGATCTGTCATTGCCGCGCTTGCGCTGGCGCGCAGGGAGGACATTACGACATCAGACCGTGGAGAGGAGCAACATGGCAGAACTGATTGATTTCATAATAATTTCGGGCATCCTTGTCGCCGTGGGAATATACGGCCTCGTTGTCAAGCGCAACGCGATCAGGATGCTGATCTCTATTGAAATTATCGCCAACGCGGCGAACCTGAGCCTGGTTGCGTTCTCACGGAACCTTCCTAACGCGCAGGGTCAGGTCTTTGCCCTGTTTTCGATAGCCATAGCGGCGGCAGAAGTAGCCGTGGGTCTGGGTCTTATCATTGTGGCGTACAGGCTTTACAAGGAAATTGACGTTGCAGAATTCAGGAGCATGCGGGGTTAGATACCGGTGGCAGAATCATACTTCCTGCTGGCAGCGACCTTTATACCGCTGCTACTAGCTCCCGTCGCGTACGTCCTGAGCCGCAAAGCCGGAGTGAACGCCGCGACGTGGTTTTCGTTCGGCGCTCTTGCAGTTTCTACCGGATTATTGTTAATCCCTGCACTTGGCATTTACAACGGTAGCCAGGAAGCATACGTCGAAAGCTACACGTGGGGGCAGTTTGGCAACTTTGGCCTGAGGCTCGACGGCCTGAGCCTCCCGTTTGCCCTGATAATCTACATCCTCTGCACCGTCCTCGCTCTTTACTCAAAGCCGTACATGGTTCACAAGATAATGGAGGACCTTCCGGGCCACGGCAAAGCCGGCCACGGTTCGCACTCTTCGGGCGCTTCAGACAACCCTGGCACCGTCTCGCAGACGACTGTGGTCGACACAAAGCAGCATGTCAACAACCAGATGGGACTGTACTTTTCGCTGTACCTTGCATTTTCAATGGGCATGCTGGGCACAGTCCTGGCTACCAACCTGATCGAGTTTTACGTATTTTTCGAGCTGATGCTCGTCCCGTCGTTCTTTTTGATTGCCTTTTACGGGTATGGCGCGCGCAGGCGCATTGCCCTGATGTTCTTTTTCTGGACCCACGTCGGCGCGGTGGTCCTGCTGCTTGGACTCCTTGCGATGGGCTTTTTTGCAGGCGGCTTTGACTTTGACACGATAAAGCAAAACGCTGGCAACATCCCCGCGCAGTGGCTGCCGCTAATCGTCTTTGCGCTTGTTATCGGCCTCGGAGTAAAACTGGCCGCATTCCTGCTTCACATCTGGCTCCCGTACGCCCACGCAGAGGCACCGACTCCTGTATCTGCGCTCCTGTCTCCTGCCATGATCGGAATAGGCGCGTACGGCCTGCTTCGGCTCTGGATGGAGCTATTGACCGGTAGCTACGAGCAGTACAGCCTCTACATCAACATGTGGGGCCTGGCAACAATGATCTACGGCGGCGCGATGGCGCTGATGCAGGACGACATCAAGAAAGTCCTGGCGTATTCCAGCGTCAGCCAGATGGGATACATCCTCTTTGGGCTGGGCTCGGAAAGCATACTTGGGATTACCGGCGGGACCATGCTCTACGTGACGCACGGCCTTGGCAAGGCAATACTCTTCATGATGGCCGGCTCTATAATCCTCCAGACCGGAACTCGGAGCATGGCAAAGCTGGGTGGGCTTGCCGGCAAGATGCCTTATACAGCAGTTATCGCAATGATAGGCGCCCTTACGATAATCGGGATCCCGCCGACCAGCGGCTTTATGGCCGAATGGATAATGTTCAACGGAGTGCTCCAGACGGCGACTGCGGAAATGGACCCATTTCGCACTGCAATGTTTGCATTCGGCATCCTGGCCACGGTGCTCTCGTCTGCCTACATACTCTGGATGTTCAAGCGCATATTCTTTGGCAAGATACCGGAGGAGCTGGCCCACGTAAAGGACTCTAACCGCTATATCACTGCAACAATGGCGGCGTTTGCAGCACTGACACTCATCGTGGGCGTCCTTCCGGACCTTTTCCTCAATCCTATCACCGACTATATTGGCGGAATCTTTGAAGGCCAGGAAGGAGTGCTGCCGGTTCCTGTGCAGGCTGAAGCTTCGCAGGGCAGAATTCTCGAAAATATTCCTGAAGGGGAAGGAGAACACTAATCGACATGGCTACTGGTCTTGAAGGAATCGGGATAAGTGCCTGGCTGGTATGGATACTGCCATTCGCCGGCGCCGCGGTAATAGCCGGCGTTGCAAAGGCAGGCCACAGGGTAAGGGACTACACCGCGGTGGGCTTTGCGCTTGCAAGCGCGATATCTGCTGCTACGTTATTGCCGCTCGCACTTGACATAGAGGAAGTTCACAGCCAGGTTCCCTGGATCTCTTCACTTGGGCTAGAGGCCGGAGTTCTTGCAGACCCGCTTGCAATAGTGATGGCAAACCTTGTCGGATGGATCTCTTTTCTCATCATGGTCTATTCCACCGGCTACAT
Source organism: Nitrososphaera sp. (assembly GCA_036554645.1). Classification (GTDB taxonomy): domain Archaea; phylum Thermoproteota; class Nitrososphaeria; order Nitrososphaerales; family Nitrososphaeraceae; genus Nitrososphaera. The sequence goes on along the minus strand of DATBMW010000015.1, from coordinate 22,714 downwards.
GCACGGCGACAGGGATCTTACGCGCTACTGGTTCTTCATGCTCTTTTTCATCGGCTCGATGCAACTGATCGTCCTTTCTGACAACCTGCTCATGGTCTTTTTCGGCTGGGAGGGTGTCGGCCTTGCTTCATACGCGTTGATAGGGTTCTGGTACTACGATAGAAAGAAGGACTATGTCGGCGCGGAGGGCCACATTGCCGGGGGCATTGCGATGTGGGCATCTCCCACCCACGCGGGTCTCAAGGCATTCCTGATGACTCGCGCCGGGGACACGATGATGCTTGCAGGCATGTTCCTTATCTTCATGCACGCAGGCACTTTTGGGTTTAAGGAGCTCCTGGAAGACACTGCGTGGGCGACGACAATGGCCCAGCAGAACCTGCTCGTCCCCGCCGCGGTCCTGCTCTTTGGCGGCGCGATAGGCAAGTCAGCCCAGTTCCCGCTCAATGAGTGGCTGCTGGAGGCCATGACCGGCCCCACCGCAGTTTCAGCGCTGATACATGCTGCCACCATGGTCAAGGCCGGAGTGTTTCTAGTCGCCCGCATTGGGCCGCTCTTTTTCGCGCTGGGAGCAGCTGGTGCGTTCAGCATGGAGGACTTTTTTGAAGTAGTCGCATGGGTCGGCGCTATTACCGCGTTCCTGCTCGCTACGCAGGCACTTGTCAACCCAGAGATAAAGAAGGTGCTAGCATATTCGACTGGCTCTCAAATCGGCTACATGATGATGGGCCTTGGGATAGCTGGGCTGTCGCTCAACTTTGTTGACGGCTACACTTCAGGGTTTTTCCACATGATGAGCCACGCGATGTTCAAGGCGTCGCTCTTCATGGGCGCAGGAGCGCTGCTTCACGCGGTGGGCTCTAGGTTCATGACGGACATGGGCGGGCTTAGAAAGCCGATGAAAAAGACGTATATTTTTGTGCTTCTTGCCGCCCTGTCGCTTGCCGGCGCGCCGCTTTTCACTTCCGGCTTTTGGAGCAAGGACGCAATATTCGCATCAGTACTTGAATCCGGCTATACGTATTCGTGGCCGCTCTTTGGCATGGCAGTCGTAGTGGCAGTCATGACTGCGTTTTACACTTTCAGGATGATAGGCATGTCGTTCTTTGGCAAAAAGAGCAGGCACCTTGAAGAGATGGAGAAAAAGGGGCATCACCTGCACGATGTCACACCGAGCATGTGGGTCCCATTTGCAATACTCGCTGTCGCCTCTATAGCGATAGGCCTGGTCGGATTTATCTTTGAGGCAGAGATCCACCACCTGTTCACCGAATACCTGGCAGAGTCCTTTGGAATCCACGGCGAGGAGGAAGAAGGCGGGCCGGCGATACACATCCTGCCCGAAGGTGACAGGACCTACTTTGGCTTGAACCCAATCGCGGCTGCGGCATCTGTTGGCGCGTTTGCGATAGGGGCGGCGCTTGGATTTTTGTTCTACATTGTAAGAAAGGCAGACCCGACGGCCATAGGGCGGAACATCATCACCAGGGCAATTTGGAAGTTCCTCTACAACAGGTGGTACCTTAACACGGCGCTATACTGGGGAGGAGTGGTAGGCCCGCTTGCGATCTACCGCTTTATCTGGCGCTACTTTGAGAGCACCATTATTGATGGAGTAAACCCTGCTTTCCAGCACTCGATGGCATTCATGTCCCGCGTAGTCAAGGCAGGCCAGACGGGAATCACGCAGACATACCTGTTCGTATTTGGAGTGGGCATCATGATAGTTGTGATGCTCCTGCTGCTATAGGTGAAATGAGATGGTCGACTTGCTTTCTACGCCAATACTTGTGACGATAATACTGGGAGTGGTGGGCCTCGCAATCCCGGTTATCGATGCAGCAAGGAAGGAGAAGGGAAAAGACAGGAACAAGATCTACAGCGCCATCGCCTTTGCGGCGCTTATAGTTGCCATAGGAATCGTTGTCTATCGCGTCTTTAGCGGCGAAGTACTGCCTGCAGTCGCGTTCTCTTCGGAAGTCCTTGTGGACGACTTGTTTGGCTCGTTCTTTGCAATCGCCCTTTTGATAGTTTCCGTAATGGTCACCGCGTCCTCCTGGAACTATTACAAGGGCAAGACCAATCCAGCCGCCTACTATTCCCTGATATTGTTATCGACCATTGGCATGGTTATCATCGCCTACTCGACAGACTTTGTGATGCTGTTTGTCGCGTGGGAGCTGATGTCGCTTCCTACGTATGCCCTCGCCGGCTTTGCAAAGCGCGACCCGATTTCAAACGAAGCTGCAATAAAGTACTTTATGTTTGGCGCGCTCTCTTCTGCGCTAATAGTTTTCGCAATGGGTCTGGTCTACGGGCTTACCGGCACGACTAACATCGGCGATTCGATAAGGACCCTTGCCACTCTTGACGCAAGCCTGACGCCGGTTGCGCTTCTGGCAGTAGGCCTGTTTATCGCCGGCTTTGGGTTCAAGATGGGGCTCGTGCCGTTCCACATGTGGCTGCCGGACGCCTACGAGGGTGCACCGACTACCATCGGCGCGCTTTTGGCGGCTGGGACGAAAAAGGCCGGCTTTGCCGCGGCGCTCAGGGTAATCGTCCTTGGCATGTTTGCGCTCAACTTGGACTGGACCCTGACGCTTGCCATAGTCGCGATATTTACAATGACCCTTGGCAACCTCGGGGCCCTGATGCAGAGGAGCGTTACCAGGATCCTTGCCTATTCCAGCATAGCTCAGGCCGGATACATCATGATAGGCATCGCCCTGGCGCCGTACTCTGACCAGGCACTTTCCGGCTCGTTGTTCCACATCATCAATCATGCCGTCATGAAGTCTGCAGCGTTCATTGCCGCCGCTGCCGTGGCGACAGCCATTGCCGGCTACAGCCTCGAGAAATATCGCGGCCTTGGGAAAAGGATGCCCATCACTGCAATCGCGCTTTCAATCTCGCTTCTGGCTCTTGCCGGCGTGCCGCCGCTCAACGGATTCTGGAGCAAGCTGGTACTTTTTGGCGCAGGAATCAACAGCGGGCCGCTGGTGGAATGGGGCCCGTGGCTTGCGATTGCAGGAGTGCTCAACAGCGCCCTTTCCCTTGGCTACTATGCCTGGATAATGAGAAAGATGTACATGGAAGACGCGCCAGACATGAGCAAGGTCAAGGAACCAATGGCCATTGTCGCAGTGCTGGTGTTTGCGATGGTCTTTATGGTGGGCTTTGGGATCTGGCACGCGCCATTGCTTGACTTTGCGTCAAAGGCAGTGCCGGATTTGAGCTCGGCAATATCGCCGGTTTCGCTTGGACCCTGATTCGGGCTAGACCTGCACTGATGCCAGGTCGGTGAGGTTCTCCAGGTGCTTCTTCGCGTCATTTTCTGACGATATCTTGCGGAGCTCGTTCTTGGCCTTTGCAGCGTACGACTTGTAAAGCTTGTCCATCCTGTCAACAAATTCCCTTGACCTTTCGTCGTTGTTTCTGACAAGCATGTTGAAAAGCCTGTTTTCGTTGTTCCAGTCTATAAGGTCGTCATGTATCTGGTACGCAATGCCCAAGAGGTTGCCAAAAGAAGTCATGGCGCGCACCTGGTCTTCGTCGCCGCCTCCTATTAGCGCGCCAAGCTTGGCGGAGGTCTCAAAGAGGGACGCGGTCTTGTATTCCAGCACCTTGATGTAGTCGTCCTCTGTAATGTTTTGTTCGTTGCCAAGCCTTATCTCCATCATTTCGCCTTCACTCATCCTTGTCGCCGCATTGGACAGCTCGTTTATGAGCCTGGAGTCCTTCAGCTTGGATCCGATGTTTAGAATGATCCCCAGGACAAAGTCGGCGGTAAGGATGCTGCTGTTGTAGCCGTATTTTATGTGAAACGATGGCTTGCCGCGTCTCAGGTTCTCTTCATCAATAATGTCGTCATGAATTATCGACTCGGTATGCAGGAGCTCGATTGCCGAGGCTGCAAGATACGCGTCAGAGCTTGCCTTTCTAGAGTCTATTGATTCGGCTGAAAGCACAAGGATCAGTGGCCTTATCCTCTTGCCGCCTTCGCTTGCATATCGGAGGGGTGCATGAAATTCCGACCACGAATAGAGGTCGAGTTCTCGTTCCAGGGCTTCTTCGATCTTGCAGAGATGTCCGGCAAACTGTTCGGTTAGAGGGTTAGCTTCCACGTTTCTCCTGGTACTCAAAAATCTGCTCTTTCCCTGCGGTTATTTCAAAACGTGAACATATTAATTTACTGCTGTCTGAAAAACGCGCAACCAGAATTGAAAAATGCTCCGGCCGGGATTTGAACCCGGGATCTGCGACTCGAAAGGCCACAATGCTTGACCGGACTGTGCAGCCAGTTCTGGCTACTACACCACCGGAGCACTTTACAAAATTGTAAGAACCTTCCCATAAAATCCTTTGCTCAAGGTCATAAGGTTTTTTTATTGGAGATCAATAATATTGCACATGGACATTATCCAAATGATCGATTCCGAAATTGAGAAGCGCAGCCTGCTCAAGCACCCGTTCTACCAGATGTGGTCGGAGGGCAAGCTGACAATCGATCACTTGCAGGGATATTCAAAGGAATATTTTCAGCTGGTCAAGGCAGTTCCGGGCCTTGTCGAAAGTATTCCTGCGTCCGATTCTACAACGAAGGAAGACATTGCTAGCAACGCAAGGGAAGAGGCCGAACACATCGAGCCTTGGATAGAGTTTGCCGAAGCACTCGGAATTTCAAGAAGCGAACTAGTGGGTTACGAAGGCGAAGCAAAGACGAATAGTGCAGTGAGCGCGCTGCAGGCTCTAGCCGGCTCTTCATTCGAAGAAGCGGTGGCTGCGATGTATGCCTACGAGGCTGAACTACCCAAGATTAGCAGATCAAAGATCGACGGACTGAAAAAATTCTATGACCTAGATAGCAAAGATGCAACCAGATACTTCGAGATTCATGAAGAGGCAGACGTAAGACATGCACAGGTGTGGAGGGAGATACTGCAGAAAATTCCCGCGGACAAGCGGCAAGTTGCCTACGACGCGGCAGTAAAGTCATTAAAGGCGCAGAACCTGCTACTTGACTCTGTGCAGGAAAAGTACGTCGGGATGTACTGCTGAAACGATCTGCAAACCTTTATACATACTGTACGAAATTTTTGCTTGGGGCCCATAGCTCAGCCTGGTTAGAGCGACCGGCTCATAACCGGTCGGCCAGGGGTCCGAATCCCCTTGGGCCCATTAATCATGTCAATTTTTGGTTCAAACCTCTACTGGAAAGAAGGTTCGGATCAGAACCACTAAATCAAGGGATGCAGGTCTGACACAGCCAGCCTTCCATGCGGAACCAAACACGCTCGATGCCGTTCCATTCCTCATCGTACATTGATCAGCGCGCCAGAAAAGTAAAAAAAGTACGGCTTAATATGGTGAATCCGATGAGCTCTAGTCCACAGTCATTTGATCCAGAGCAATTCAAAGCGCAGCAGCGTCAAATGTGGGATAACGCGGCCAAAGGGTGGGAGGCTTGGTGGAGAACCATAGAGCAGGGCGCGCAAAAAGTAAGCGATACTTTGGTAGATCTGGCGGAAATAAAGCCGGGTGACAGAGTCTTGGATCTAGCGACAGGAATTGGAGAGCCAGCTGTTACCGCTGCAAAGCGAGTCATGCCAAACGGCAAGGTAGTGGCCACGGACATTTCGCCTCAAATGATAGCGATCGCAAAGTCAAGAGCTAAATCCCTTGGCTTAGAAAGTGTAATGGAATTTCGCGTAACTGATGCTGAAAAGTTGGATTTCCCAACTTTGTCATTTGACTCTGTTCTTTCGCGATGGGGCTTGATGTTCCTTCCTCATCTTCCTGCGGCACTTGGTACAATAAGGCAGCTTCTTAAGCCAAAAGGAACTTTTGCTGCGGCAGTATGGTCTATTCCGGCCAAGGTCCCAATGCTTGATCTTGCCTTCTCTACTGTCAGAAAAGAAATCAATGCTCCTGCACCTCCAGCGGGAACTCTGGGACCTTTTGCCTTGGCCAATTCCGAGGCTTTGAAACAATCTTTTGTTCAAGCTGGATTCCAGGATGTGCGCGTCCAGACAATTGACATTACCATTGGCTTTGATTCTGCTGAAAGCTACACAAGGTTCCAACAGCAGATTACTGCCCCTATACAAGCAATGTTAGCGAGCCAGACTGATGAGAAAAAGAACGCAGTATGGCAAGCAGTCACGGATGCAGTTAGACAATATGCCGATTCCCATGGTAGAGTGAACTTGGGTAATGAAGTGATCTGCATCGTGGGTAAATCCTAGTTTCTTGATCAGCTAAAGATTCCAACATAGAGCTCTGGCAACTTGACATCGACATTCAATGATTAGGTGAATTGCCCGCCGAATCAGGAGGATCCTATAATACGAAGGCTTTGGGTCTAGCTCAAAAAATGCACCAATGATAGAATCCTTATCTATTTGCCCAAGACATCGGTGTAAGGAAGATTAAATGGCATCGCATTCTGCGCCGTTTGTATCGACGCACGAGGTTGCCAGAGCGATCATTATCCTCATCATCATCGGAGCAGCATTGAGTATTGCCAGCATGGTTTACGAGGCCACCGGCGATCTTTCATCAGATGTCGTATTCTTTTCAGACCCCTGGCTCGCTTCTCTCCTTGCGATCTCGATATTGGTGGGAATATTGGAATTCATCCTCTTCTTACTTTGGTACTACAGGAATCACAGAAACCTAGGGGCGCTTGGAGCAAGTGAGCTTGGGTTCACCCCCGGCTGGGCTGTTGTCTGGTGGTTTATCCCTATACTCAACTTGTGGAAGCCGTATCAAGTGTCAGTCGAAGTAATGAAGGCAAGCGACCCGGCAATTGGAAGGACGGATGCAGAAACGAGAAAGACAATGAGAAGGCCGCCTTATGTTCTTGCATGGTGGCTGTTCAATTTTGTAGCTGTCGGGGTGATCATCGTAGCTTACATCATTGCATCACCAGAAGCCGAGGTCGCAACAAGAGCACCAGAAATGAGCTGGTTTGTAGTTGTGCAGGTCATCATCACCGTGATAGGTTCTTGGCTTACGATAAAGGTGGTTAGAGAAATAGACATGAGGCAGGCAAAGAAAATCGAACTTGTTCGCTCTGGTGGCTACGGCACGCCATGAAAATCCTATCATCACCTTGTTGCTGATACGTATATGACTTCATTTGTGTAATTTACTCTGCCATTGCTCGGCTCAGCTTGCCTTCTCGCTGCCTCGACGACCTTGTTCCAGATCTCTTCCTGCTTAGAACTGGGCAAGTGTGCCATCATTGCACCAAGTGGCCCGGCTGTGCTTCTGGCAAAATCCACGTATTTCTCCGGCGACGGAAGATTGAAATTCATTGTCCCGCGTTCAATTGCGATATTATGAAAACCGGCCTGCTCAAACTTTTGCCTTAGGATGTTTGTGTCGGCTAGGCTAAAAGGTCCGGGCGATCCCATAGGCGGTGGTGAAGTTCCTGTTTCCTTCATGACTATCTCAAATGGAAGCCGAAACGATGGAACCTTGTCCACAGAAGACCATACTGCGGCAGCGATCCGTCCATCTTGATTCAGGACATCCCGCATTGTTTTCAGGGCATTTGCCACGTTGGGCATGAACATTAGCCCAAATCTGCACGTGATCGCGTCAATACTTGATGGAGGAAGCACCAGTGATTCTGCGTCGCTTTCTCGAAATTCAATGATTTTTGAAAGACCCAATTCCGCAGCCCTTTCTCTTGCGATAGCGAGCATTCCTGGTGAGAGATCAATTGCAGTAACTTTGCCAGTTGGCCCGACTCTTTTGGCCGCAGTTACTGCTGGCTCGCCTATGCCCGTAGCCACGTCCAGTACCCTGCTCCCCTGATGAACCCCGGCAAGCTCGACTAACCTGTCGGACACTACTTGACCGTGTTCCTCAATTACCTTCCACCATTTCCGCCAGCCTTCAGCGACGCTGTCCCAGCTTTGGCGTTGCATAAGTTTGAATTTTTTTGAATCAAGCGAACTACTCATGCAAATTAGTGCGAACACATTGTATAAAAGAAATACTGTTACAGACCCTCCAATGCTGAATCGGCAGAGCCGAAATCAAACACACAGTGCTGCCCTTGAGCCCCGAATTAGGGGCAATTTTGGTTCAAACTTCTGAATCGTTAGGCAATCGAGCTGAGCGTGGAATTGAAACGTTATTCGATGTCTCTAGTCTAGCAGCGCAAAACCAGAATATTCCTTACAATAGATAGCGGAAAGAGCGTTTCGATCCCCTAGGTCTTGAAAATAACGCGCAGGAAATCTTTTTAACATTCGGGGACCAAGTCGGCTTCATGTCTACATCCATCCCTAATTGGAAAGCCTCCGGAGATTGGTTCGATGTCTGCAGTTGCAGCATTCCTTGCCCTTGTACGTTTGCCCAGGCTCCAACAAATGGAGAATGCGAAGGTGTGCTGGCATATCATATCAACAATGGATTTTACGGTTCAACTTCGATTGATGGGCTCAATGTTCTCGGGATTGGAGGATTCAAAGGAAATATTTGGGCTGGGAATGTAAGAGCAAGTGGAGGATTTTTCTTTGACGAACGAGCTGACCAAAATCAAAGGGAGGCTCTCCAAATGATATTCAGTGGCAGGGCAGGTGGATTTATGGCAGAATTTGCAAAACTCTTTGGCGATGTTCGTGGAATGACCTTTGCTCCAATAAACTTTGAGATTGCATCCGACCTGTCCTATTGGAGGGTAGAGATACCCGGAAAGGTAGTTGCCCGGGGCGAAGCTCTGACTGGACCGATGACTCCGCCGGGAAAACGAGTGCAGACCATCAACGCGCCTGGAAGCGAAACAGGACCAGGCACTGTTGCGACATGGGGAACGGCCGTTCAGGATGAAGTAAGTGTTCCAGAGATGCGGTTTGAATGGAAAAGAAAAGGCAGATCAAGCAAGCACATTCCATTTGACTGGGCTGGACCTTAAAGTACTAAAGATCTGAATTGATCACGTTAGAAAGGTAGAGGAACGACGCATGGTTATTTTTCTTGGCTTTTACAGTTTTTGGAGACGATTATTATGAATTTCGCAATCCTGCAGACAATCCACATCGCTAATACTTTCATCTTTTTATAGACGCATGGTATAGGGAACCAAATGCACAGATACACAAAAGAAGCTTTGGTTGCAGCATTCCTACTGTTACTGCCAGTAGCAGCAGTGTCTGCATACGCGCAGGGGATGCCGGAGGTAGTGAGCGGCACATACATAAATGCCGAGGCAGGCGTTGAAATAACCTTTCCAGACGGATGGAGCGGATTTGAAGTATCACAGACTTCTGAAACCACATTAGTGGCGACAAGCCCAGGTGGGCTTTCCGAGAGCGACCCAGAAACCATGAGCACCATTACTTTGTTGATTACAGCCAAAGGTGGACGAGATGCAAGGGATCCGGATTCTTTGACCCAGGAAGTAATCGATTGTAATCCGCCTTCAATCACTTCACGAACTGTTGCTGGCGTACTGGGAAACGAGATTACTGTAGAATGTCCGAGCTCAAACCAGAAATCGAGGATGGTTACATTAGAGACAGCGGATAATATTGTGGCAGTGATGTTCATGTCACCAGCCGCGGAATTTGACAGCAAAGTCGGCGCGTTTGACTCTGCTGTTAATTCGTTATCTGTAGAAGGTGCAACTAGCAGCGGGGGGACGGGTGGTGGCGCCCTAATTGAGCTAACTAGCATTACTCGCACTGTCGTCATTGCTGAAGCAAACGTAAATGTCAGCATTAGATCAAACTCTACGATCGGTCCGCTTGAACTAGATGCGGACAACAAGCGAGTGTCATTCACAGCTGAGGGTGAAACCGGGACTAGAGGTACGACAGAGATCGAGATTGGAAAAGTGCTTGAAGGACCATACACCGTTACAATTGACGGCCAAGTTACTACCGACTTTGAAGTAGCCAATGAAGGATCAGTCGACGCTGTCATGACAATTTCCTACGGCCACAGCGAACGTGAGGTAACAATTACTGGAACACAGGTAGTGCCAGAATTTCCTGTTGTGGCGCTAGGCGCGGTAGCAGCGGCGATAGGAGCTGTCACCATACTAGGCAGAACAAGGCTCTTCAAGAGGTAGCCGCAGGAAAGGGGGGAGTTCACTTCCTCTCTTTTTTCTTTTATGCCGGCGAATGTCCAGACAAAAAATTGGTGCCCACAGAAGTTCTGCTTGAGTTCAGTATTCACGTTAGCAAAGATGGATGATATCACGCATTATTGACGCGACTCTTACTCCCTGAGGCGGCTAAACCCGCCGGTGACGAGGGTCTTTCCCTGCGAGATCAGTCCAAAGAACTCTTTGCCGAGGGATTCAAGACTTTTGTCCTTCATCATCTTTGCGAAAATGTCCTCGCAGTGCTTGCGGTCTCTATAGTATTGCAGCTCGACCCAGATTTCCTCATCTTCAGAGGCGGAAAGCGTCCTGTCAATGCTTTCAAATCCTTCCATTGAAGTCTGGCTGCCGGCATATTGGTAGTACTCGATTCTTACTCCGTTTTCGTTGAACCATGGCACGAATTTCTTCAAGTTCGTTACGACTGCGTCGTGGTTCTTTTTCGGAACCTTGTAAAAAAAGGCTTCCATATGACTTGCGATTTCCTGTGTAGCGGATTCGGTCTTGTTCATAGGCGCCCTTATCGCGTATAGCATAAAAGGCGTTACGCCCCAAGGGGAGGCTTATTAATTAGAAAGGGCGACGGATGGCAAGTGCCAAAACCGAAGCGCAACAAGATGGAAATATACAACGATATCCTCAGCGCAATTAGCCACGAGCTAGCAAACGGTGAGGCAAAGCCAACCAGGGTTCAGTCCCTCAGCAACCTTGCATACGACAAACTTGTCAGATACCTGGATGAGCTGGAGGGCAGGAACATGATAAGGCAGGGCCCACTTGGGATAACGGAGAAGGGGAGAGATTTCCTGGAGGATTACAATCGCATCGGCGACTTTTTGCTCGCAATGGGAGTAAAGTACCTTGATGCTTCAGAGAGGGAGATTGATGAGCGCTAAAAGGCCAAGCTACCGCCCGACAAAGTTCCTTGACGGACTGAAAGGCAACAACCACATAGTCCTGCTGTACGACAACGAAAAATATGCAGACCTGATAATAGCGCGCTATTTCCAGAATGGCCTGCAAAAGGGAGAGTCTTGCATTTTCTTTACGCCTGACCCCGAGCCAGTTGAAGCAAGGCTGTCAGCACAAGGAGTTGACGTTGATTCGTACAAAAAGAAAAACTCGCTGCGGTTTTATCGCATTGAAAGATCTGATAAAAGTAAACTTGACATGCTTGGCACACTCAAGCGAATACGAGAAGATGCTACCGTAGGCATGAAACCGCCGTTTCGATTTGTTGGCAGGACGATAACGGACACGGGAACTGTATCAGGAATGCAACTGGGGCTGGCCGTAGAAAAAACGGGCCAGGATCATTTTGAGGAATTCGACAATTCGCAGATGTGTTACTATGACATTTCTGGAATAGAGAAATCCAGGAGGGAGGAATGGATCAGAGGACTGCTAAAGAACCATCACCATGTAATCTATGCGTCAGAGCCCGACAAAGCGGTCGCCTTTGAAACCGTGCTACTCGAGGATGGATAGCGGCTATCTGCCTTGGATGACTTTGAGGCCGGGCGTTGTTCGGAAAAAATAAATCCCCTGTCCGTTTTTACATTTGCGATGCAAGGCGGCAAGACAAAGCTCGAACCGTATTCGGGCCAAGGAAAAAAAGTCGTAGTCTACAACACATATGCCGACGGAGGCAAGATTCACTTTGATGTTTTCATACCGACGGACAAGGGCAGGGCTTCCCAGGTACCAGACGAGATGGACGCAAAGGCAGTCGAGTACGCAAAAGAATTCCTGCTGGCAATAGGCAAGCCATCTTCCAACATTTCAGTGAACATGTGCGAGCGCTGTCATATTGACGACACCGCCCTGTACTCTAATCAGCTTTGGAAGCTTCAGGGCAAGGAAATATTCATCTGGCCAATGGAGGGCTGCCCAAAACCTTCCTGACCTGGGCGTTAGCTTTTTCTGACCCTTATTATGGCTCGATAAAAGAGGTCGGCGATTACTGGCAGCTCCAGATAGTCGATAAGAATTGCCACCCAGGCCGCATAGTACGGAATCTCTACCGCGCTGGACGAGCCAAAGAATGTCTCGTACACGACCTCGTCTGTTATCCAGAAAATGTGAAAGACCTGCACGGCCAGCATTGCCAGCAGCAGAGCGTTCTTGGTGGAATGCTCTTGCCGTTTGTAGACGCCAATTCCATAGTACGCTAGTCCAGCGATAAGCGCAGGTATCTCGACATAGTCTATTATGATGAAAAAGATGAATAATGCGCCGCTCTGCGATAGGCCAGGAGAGCTATCGCCAGCTATTCTCTTTATGACAACATCTGCCGTGAGCCAGTAGAGGTGTATCAGCTGGAGCGAAATGAGGACAAAAGCTATCCTGAGGCTAAGGTTCTCATACCTGTGCCAAAATGCTACCAGCTTTTGTATCGCCATATTGACTACCAGCCATCAGATATCGAATCATACGACTGTAAAAAGATTGGCACTCCTTTTTCTACAGGCAGACGGAGTTCATGGAAGAAATGCCAATATCAGCTGGCGTTGCCGTCCCGGTACCTTTCTTTTAGATACAGGATCCCTTTGATCATGTCCCTAGCCTGGTCAGCAGATATCTTTACTTTCCTAAGGAAATCCTGGTTCATCCCAAGGGACAAAAGTTTGCTTCCGACAGGCATGTTATCCGCTTCAGACTCGCTTGATTCGGGAATACCGTTGGCCAGAAGCTCTTTTATCTGTTCATAGTGATAAAGGAACTCTTTGCCCTTCTCTGTCGTCCTGAACTTGCCGCCACCATCAACGAACTCTACAAGTCCTCTCTTTCTCAGCTCGTCGGTGTACGCCTTTAGCATATCATGGCTCAGGTTGCCCCTGTACATGATATGCGTCTTTTTGATGTTCCCCGCAATACAGACAGAGAGGATGTCTCCCATGATCTCGATTCTGCCGCGGTTTCCTTTTATTTGAGGGAAATGCTTTCGGAAGGAACCGTTGTTCAAAAGTATTTCACTCATTTAGATCAGCTCTATCTTCCGCGAATCTTGGATTTCTTTACGACCTTGTGTCCCTTTCTATCCAGATCAATGTAGTTCTTTATCTTGTCAGAGTCTGGCTTGCAGCCTGCGTCGGTGCCTGTTCCACCCAAATGCTTTGTCGTCTTTGCACATTCGCCATCGATGTGTGGTGAGATTCCGAAATGATCCGACTTTGCCTTCATTCCAGGTGCAAAGTATCCCGCTGCCTCAGCTGGCATCTGAAGTGGTGCGACCAGACCTGCCAGCGCAAAGGAACATATCGCGATGCCAATAATCCTAGAGCTAATTCTCACCGATTCCAATATCACGGATCAATGCAGTGAGAGAATTTTAACGCCTAGTATGTAGCTCCCAATACAACCTGACACCTATAAAATATGTCTGGCACTATGACGTGATGACTGTGGCGAGAGAATTGGCAGAAATTACCAGCAGGGTTCTTTCTTCCTTGGGCGAGCCGACAATGCAGGCCCTATTTTGGGAACTCAGTTCACAGGGAGTGACGACCAATCCGGAAGAATTTGACATCAGAAAATTCGAGATTGAACTGAAAAAGATCTTTGGCGACGGATCCAACGTCTTTATGGAAGAAATCTACCGCCAGTTCAAAGAACAGGCAGAAGGTCAGACTCGGAATAAGGAACTCATTGTCGAAATAGACAATGCGGAAATCGCTCCAATCGATAGGATTCAGAGAATTCTCGCTCTGAAGGTCATGACATAGGTTGTTCAGGCACAGGGAAAAAGAAGATCCGAAAAGCTCCGCTGATCAAAAAGCCGTGTCTCCGCCCCATTCAACAGCATTCTTTCGAAATGTCGTAATCATAATCGCGACTCTGGTGGGGATTTACGGTCTGGCATACATTGTAGTTCTTGAAGACCAGTACTCCACGCTCGTATTGTCTGACCTTTCAATAAATGCCGCAGCCGCTGCTGCGCTTTTCTTTGCACTATTGATTCTCTACAGGCAAAAACTCGGGGGCCTCCATGGAAGGACCTACGCTGCCTTTGCCATCGGGCTTTCGCTCTGGCTTACCGCAGAGGTGGTGCAGACCTATTACGAAATAGGATCGGAAGAAGAAGTTCCATTTCCTTCAATAGCCGATGCGCTTTGGCTTGTTGGCTACATCCCCTTCGGATACCATCTTTTCGTTACGTACAGGTTCTTTGAAAAGTCAGCCAGACCGCATACCCTATTCGTGGTCCTGGCTACGACAGCTGCGATTTTCGGTTCCCTCGTGCCTGTGACCATACTCGGCTCATCGTTGCTCGCAGATGATATTCCTGCATTGTTTGTGAACGTGGCGTATCCTACCCTTGACGCCGTCCTAATGGTGCCCGCAATCATGATGTTTTCGATACTTCGGAAGGGAAAGCTCGGCTCAATACCGTGGGTCCTGCTTGCTGCATCTATACTGATAATCGCCGCCGCTGACAGCGTATTTGGCTATATTTCGGCCACATCGCCGGATTCAGAGATATGGGGATTCAGTATTCTATATCTGTCCGGGTATCTGCTGATGGCTGGCGCCCTTTACTGCCACAACAGGCTCTTTATCTTTAACCGCGCTAGGGCAGTAAAGATCTGGCAAGAGCAGAACAAGTGACGCGTCGTTCCCAAGGCCAGTAACCACTCACCTGAATGGGGCAATGGCTTCCGAGTGCAGGCATGGAATTAAATGTGATGTATTAATCGTCCTTCATGGTTATTAGTCCGGAGGCAAGCACGCTTTTGGCATGGGCATAGCGGAAATGTTCAAGCAAAGCCAGAAGAAATGCATGAAATGCGGGAGTTACAACTGGGCCGATGAAAAGTACTGCGCCAGGTGCTTCCGAGAGATTCCTGAAAAGTAGTTCTCGCTCTCTCGTCGAGAGAAGCCAATCCGATATCTGCAGTCAGTGTTTCTCGTGGCTGATTATCGTCAGTAGGGCGGCGTTTTTTGCGGCCAGCTCGGCGGTCTTTTCATTGTCCGCGCTCCCGACTATTATGACATCCCCTTCTTCAGGCTTCATTCCTTCCATAAGCAAGTCGCGAATGTGGCGGTCCCTCTTAAGCGAATCATGATTTGTGGCCGGCATCAGGAACTTGCTGTCCTTAAAGACAATGGTGGTCGCGCCAGTCGCACCCTGTGCTATCGCTGCGTCCCTCTGCTCGATCCCGGACCTGATCGCATAGCCTAGCTCTTTTAGTATTATTGCATAGTTGAACTTGCCAAGAGCGATGGAACATTCAGGCAGGCTCATCTCTGCAGGCATTGACGAAAGAATTTCAGCGCATACGCCTCTTCCTTTTGCAGTCAGCCGGGTCCCGCCGTTGGAGGTCTCTATCAGGCCATGCATCCTCATGTGCTTGACTAGGGTCTTTATTGTGCCTTCACCAAGCATTAGAAAAGCGCGCATGCTTTCCCGGCTCGCCCTGCCATGTTTCTGCATGAATTGCATCGCCATGAAAACATGCACGACATCAAAAGAGAGCGCCCTGCTCGGAGCATACCTGCTCGCGACTTTCTCCAGCGCCCTGATGTACATGTGCATGGCAAACAAAAATGTAGAACGCGCATTTATTGATTGTCTAAAAGTTGGATAAACTGTCCGATTCTTTATATAACACCGAAATGAATGAGGCATGAAATGTCTGCCGCTAATAGACAAGAGTCGCAAGAGTCAGCTGGGCTTCCAAAAGCTGCAGTCGGCGTCCTGATCGCAGTACTGGCATTTGGTGTCTTTATGATAGGATTTGACCAGGGAGAAGTGCTTGGCTTTGAAGTGCCTGCAGATGGTAGCGGCGGAGAGCCGGGAACCAACTGGGCTCATGAATTCTACCACGACATGAGACACGCAGCAGGTTTCCCCTGCCACTAGGCGTGATTTCATGAAGGCTAGCGTCTTTGTCGCGATAACCCTCCTTTCTGGAGCCATCGCCGGGACGATCCTCGGCCTGATAAACCAGGGAGTTGTCGAGCCTTTCATAGAACGCGCAATTGCGATAGAAATGCAAAGCGCCGCCGAGGACGGCGAGATGATTAACCCGATTGAATTTGACGCATACCGAGTGTGGCAGAGAGGTGGAGAGATAGCAGCAGGCACAATACTTGGCCTTTCTATTGGTTCCCTGTTTGGAATAACATTCGCTTATGCCCGTGGTTCACTGGCCGGTTCGAGTGAAAAAAAGAAAGCTCTGCTGCTCGCCGGAATCATGTGGCTCGTCCTGTTCATGGTTCCTGCGCTGAAATACCCCGCCAATCCGCCGGCGGTAGGAGATCCCGATACTATCTACTATAGACAGGGCCTGTATGTCGCGTTCCTTGCGATTTCCGGACTCTCTGCTCTGGGCCTTGCGTTTCTCTATCAAAAGATGCGTGGTGTCGGCGCGAAACGGCTGGCAATCCCTCTAGCATACGCCGGAATCATGGTCATTGCTTTCTTGGCGATGCCTCCGAATCCAGATCAGGTATCCGCGCCCATGGATCTGGTCAATGGGTTCAGGCTTGCCAGCGGGTTGACAATGACGGTATTCTGGGTCCTGCTGGGCCTCATTCTCGGATCATTCTGGGACAAGCTCAGGCCGCATGAGACATCCAGAATAAGGGTAGCGTAACAGCCGACAGCGAGAAAAAAGCGGTCTTGCAATCAGTCTCGTAACGTAAGGATGAAGGTCCAGGGCAATCGCATATATCCGCAGCAATCGGTACCAGAATTAGGCTCATGGTGACGATAAATGCGTCCAGGGAACTGTCAGCTCCGCTGGAACGCGTATGGGAAGTGGTGGCGGATGTTGATAACGAGCCCCAATACTGGCACGGAACAAAGACTGTGAAAAATATCAGCAAGAACGGAAACGTGATCGAAAGGGAGGTGACAATAGCATTCAGGGATTCACGCTGCCGGCAGACAGTCGTCCTCAATCCAAAGCAGTCCGTCGAGATCACGATAACTGACGGCCCGATGAAGGGTACCAAGAAAATCTTGCTTGAACCAGAAGGAGAAAAGACAAGGATCCGAGTCGCATGGGACATCAAGCTGGCAGGCTTTCTGGGAATGTTTAGCGGGATGGTAAAGAAGCACATTTCCGAAGGCACCGATGAAGCGCTTGAAAGAATCGCAAAAGCGGTGGAATAAATAGCCTTCCAGCCGGCAGACTAGCGGCAAATGGAACTTGCCGTTACAATCGCAAATCTTGTGCTTGCTATTATCCTGGCCGGGATCCTTGGACTCTGGGCCTATTTTCTCGCTTACATGTACAAGTCGTTTCGGCATGCGCCAAGGCTCGAAACATTCGCTTCCAGCGCAGCGAGTTTTCCAAAGGTCAGCGTAATCCTGCCGGCCCGAAACGAAGAACGCTTCATAGGGCGATGTCTCGACAGCCTGCTCGCGCAGGACTATCAGAATTTCCAGATAATAGCAATCAATGATTCTTCATCTGACAGGACGGCCGAAATAATGCAGTCCTATTCCGCCCGTGACCCGCGAGTGGTGTTCGTCAACGCGCCTCCAAAGCCGGATGACTGGGTGGGCAAGAACTGGGCGTGCTATCAAGGCTACCTTCGAGCGGAGGGAGAGCTGCTAATGTTCACCGATGCGGACACGGAGCACAAGCCTTCTGTCATTTCCCTTGCAGTTGCACACCTCCTCTCATGCAACCTGGACGCGCTTACCGCGGTTCCACACCTAGTATGCAGTGACTTTTGGACCAAGATAACCCTGCCAGCCCTCGCCACCTTTCTGCACACGCGATTTTCCCCGCTGCGTGTCAACGATCCAAATGTAAAGACAGGATATTTCTTTGGCAGCTTTTTCATCATCACCAGAAACACGTACGAAGCAGTCGGCACGCACAAGGCCGTAAGGCACGAGCTGGTTGAAGATGGCGCCCTGGGAGGCAAGGTCAAGGAGGGCAAATTCCGGATGAAGATGGTAAGAGGCGAGCGGCACATAGACGCGGTATGGGCGCGGGACCTTGCGACTCTGTGGCAGGGGCTGCGGCGCCTGATGATCCCTGTATATCATCAAAACAGGTCCGGCGCTTTTCTCATGGTACTGGCCGTGTTCTTTATCCTCCTTGTGCCCTTTGCGCTGCTGCCGTACTCGATATTTGTAGGCCCCTTGGCAGGTGACTTTTCCGCTGATGTTCTCCTTGCAATCCAGGTTGCACTGGTATGCCTGGTAATGATAGCTACCGCCGTGCAATGCGCGCTAGGAGTTTCTGAAAATCCTGCATATGCCCTTGCCGCTCCATTAAGCGGGGCAGTAGTGTCGCTTGGCTTTGCGTCGGCAATCATAGACGCGGGCAAGGGCGGCAGCGTCAGCTGGCGGGACAGGAGCTATACTGTAAGCGAGAGACAGCATCCGATATATTGAATCACTGCCGGCGGGAAAACGATTATTAGAAGAATGCGTGATAATTATTCCATCTTTGAACAAGGCCTTGCTGGCAGTTTCCATTATTATCGCCGGCGCCGGAATTTTCTTTGTGTATTCCCAGTTCAATGATCTCGGCGATTTCAACATTGGACTGCCGTTTTCCAGCGACAGTGTCAGGCCCAATGACAGCACCGGGCTTGACAGGGACGGCATTAACAAGGACGCTTTCGTCGTTGGACAGATAAGCACGGTCGAAGCCTCTGACAAGGAGATGACCCTGCCGGAGCTTTTCACCAGCGTGGAAAAGTCAGTCGTGCAGATCACCGACAGCGACGAGGCAAACGCTGATTCGCGCTTGGGCTCTGGATTTGTTTATGATAACAACGGCCACATTATTACGAACCACCACGTTGTGAATGGTGGCGGCAGGCTCGATGTTACCTTTCTGGACGGCAACGTCTACAGGGCAAGGCTCATAGGCTCGGATCCTTTCACAGACCTTGCGGTTCTGTATGTTGAGGGGGTGCCGGCGGACAGGCTTCTGCCTCTGCCGCTTGCAGATTCGTCCAAGATAAGGATAGGAGAGCAGGTCGCAGCAATAGGAAACCCCTTCGGGCTCTCTGGCTCCATGACCGCAGGCATTGTCAGCGGGCTGGGGAGGCTTATACCCTCCCAGGAGGCAGGCTCATTTTCGATACCAGATGTAATACAGACCGATGCCCCGATAAACCCCGGCAATTCCGGCGGCCCGCTGCTCAATATGCGGGGCGAAGTAATCGGGATAAACTCGGCAATATTCTCGACGACCGGCCAGTTCGCCGGCGTTGGATTTGCCGTTCCGTCAGACACGGTGGCCAAAGTCGTGCCTGCCCTCATTACTACTGGCTCGTTTAACCACCCGTGGCTCGGGGTGTCTGGAACAGACATGACTCCCGAGGTGGCCGAAGCCCTTGGGCTTGACGAGCCCCGCGGATTCCTTGTCGTTGACGTAGTGTCCGGAAGCCCGGCAGAGCGTGCGGGTATCCAGGGAGGAGACAGCGAGTCTGTGATTGGTGGAAGGCCGATACAGCTGGGTGGTGACGTCATTATCGGAATTGACGACAGGCCAGTAAGAAAGATAGACGACATATTGGTGTATCTCCAGAGAGAAAAGAGCGTAGGCGACAACATCGAGCTCAATATCCTTAGGGACGGGCAGGCCCAGGACATCATCGCCGTACTGGGCGCAAGGCCGCACCTGCAGGAATCGCCCTAGAAGCAAAATTGTTTATTAGTCAAAACCAACCAAGAAGCATCGATTTGCTGTCGCACTCCGCCATCGACGTCCTGAGCAGGGCCGAGGAAGGCCCACTCAACCGGGAGGAGGCTAATGAGCTGATGTCAGGCTGCTCGACAGAGATGCTAGTCGCAGCTGCCGGCAGGGTTGGAAACGTAAAGTCTGCCGGGATCATTACCTATTCAAGAAAGGTCTTTATCAACCTGGTAAACCTGTGCCGCGACACCTGCACTTACTGCACCTACAAGAAAGAGCTTTCAGACCCGCTGCTTTCGATGCTGAACCCTTCACAGGTTCTCGCAATAGCACAAGCAGGCAAGAACCTGCGCTGCACAGAAGCGCTCTTTGTGACCGGAGAGAGGCCGGAGCAAAAGTACCCCGAGGCCAAAAGCTGGCTCCAGTCCCACGGCTGCGCGTCGACCGTGGAATACATTGACAATATGAGCAGGCTTGTTCTGGAAAAGACAGGGCTCCTTCCGCACACAAATGCCGGCAGCCTCACGAAAAAAGAGATGATGCTCTTGAAGGAAACCAACGTCAGCCTTGGGGTGATGCTCGAAACATCCAGCGAGCGCCTGATGGAAAAGGGGATGCCCCATGAAGAGGCGCCAAGCAAGAACCCCAGGGTGAGGATAAAGACACTAGAGAGCGCCGGCGAGCTGAAAATCCCGATGACGACCGGCATTCTTGTAGGGATCGGCGAAACTCCTGAAGAGCTGGTAGATTCACTCTTTGTCATAAGGAAAATCCATGAAAAATACGGCCATATACAAGAAGTTATAATGCAGAATTTCGCGCCCAAGCCAGAGACGGGCATGTCATCTGCGCCGGCGGCATCACTTGATTATTTTCTGAGGGCAGTGGCGCTGTCGAGGCTGATCATGCCTGACATGAATATCCAGGTGCCGCCCAACCTCTCTCCGGAGATCTTTGGCCGATACATTGATGCGGGAATAAACGACTGGGGAGGCATATCGCCGGTGACTATTGACCACGTCAACCCCGAGTTTCCTTGGCCAAGCATTGGCTCCGTGAAAGCCGTGACGGAAGAAAAGTGCAGACAGCTGCGGGCCCGGCTTGCCGTTTACCCGGAATTTCTGAAAGGTGGATTTATTACATCGGAGCAACTGCAGAACTGCATCAACTTGGTCGCCGATGAATCAGGGCTGGTCAGGGAGAGTTACCTGCAATGATCGAATCGCTTCTGCGGAGCGCCGATCCGGTTGTTGCTTCTGCGCTTGACAGGGCACTGGGCGGCAAGGACATTTCGGCTGACGAGGCCGTGGAACTGTTTGGCTGCACCGGACTTGAAATGAACCTCCTGATAACCGTGGCAGACGAGCTCCGCAAGAGGACCGTGGGAGACCTAGTCACTTATGTGGTTAACAGAAACATCAACTTCACGAACGTCTGCATAAAGCAGTGCGGCTTTTGCGCATTTAGCCGGGATTTTCGCGAAGAAGAAGGCTATTTCTTGCCCACTGAAGAGATTGTGAGGAGGGCAAAGGAGGCCGCGGGACTCGGCGCGACAGAGGTCTGCATACAGGCAGGTCTTATGCCAAAGATGGACGGCAACCTCTATGTCGATCTCTGCAGGGCGGTCAAGAAAGACCTGCCGGATATGCACATACACGCATTCTCCCCAGAAGAGGTTCTCTACGGCGCCGTCAGATCAGGGACATCGACAGAGCAGTACCTGAAAATGCTAAAGGAAGCCGGAGTTGGCAGCCTGCCGGGCACTGCCGCCGAAATCCTGGATCAGGATCTGCGCGACACGATATCCCCGGGAAGGATTTCTGCTCAGGACTGGGTGAGGATAATCAAGCAGGCTCACTCTGCCGGAATACCCACGACCTCTACGATAATGTACGGGCACGTGGAGAATGCACGCCACAGGGCCGAGCATCTCCAGCTCCTCCGGGAGATCCAGAAGGAAACCCACGGCTTTACAGAGTTTGTCCCCCTGAGCTTTGTCCATACCGAAGCCCCGATGTACAATCATGGCACGGTAAAGAACATCCAGCCCGGCCCGGACGGAAACGACGTGATGAAGATGCACGCCATCGCCAGAATAATGCTAAACAACCACATCCCAAACATCCAGGTATCGTGGGTAAAGGAAGGCCCGAGGATGTCGCAGCTGCTCCTTGGCGCGGGGGCAAACGACTTTGGGGGCACGCTGATAAACGAAAGCATCTCGACTGCGGCCGGATCTCAGCACGGGCAGCTCATGCGGCCAAAGGAGATCAGGAAATTGATTAGATCTGCCGGCAGAATTCCTGCCCAGAGGTCTACATCCTACAAGCTGATCAAGAGGTTCGACTCTGAAGACGATGAACAAGACTCTGCACTCGATGTCGCAGAGTCGTCGCAGTTTGGATCGTATCAAGAGTTGATCAAGCTGGACAGGTTCCGGTACAGTGAAAGACGCAAGCAGGACGCCTAGCTGCCGGTATGAATTCATCGCATGCATCTTTGCAATAATCTAGCAAGACTTATACGGACATGTTCATTTTATCCATAGCACGATGCCAGATTAACGGTGGGGTCGTAGCGAAGCCAGGCATCGCAACGGGCTCCAGATCTAACAATACAAGGGCTAGTTAGAATGAAGAAACCCGTGGATCAAGGGTTCAATTGATTGCGGGCAAGCCGCGTCAGAACAACTCCCTTCGGCCCCACTCGTGTTATCATGCGACTCCGGCCACACTGCACATTGCTATTTTATAGCATGTGCCTTGATTATGGCCGGATCGACAATTTTGCCGTCCCTTATGCTGGTTGCCCTTTCAATGTCTGGTCTACGTATACCGCTGGCAATATCCTTCAAATAGTCAGAAACGATTCCTGAAAGGGCGGATGATGCATATCGTGGCACGATTGACGGAATATTTGGCACCCGGATAAAGATATTGCCAAAATAGTCCACTTGCGCCGGATTCATTATGCTTCCTGT
>DATBMW010000060.1:0-8491 GCA_036554645.1 Nitrososphaera sp. | reverse complement strand
GGATCCTATTATTACGTCGTTTCCGTCTGACACTGCGTCAACTTCGACCTCCGCTGCCTCCTGCAGAAATTTGCTAATGACCACGGGATGATCGGGGCTGACATTTGTTGCGTCAGTCAGGAATTGTTCAAGCTGCTGCACGCCCCAGACGACCTTCATCGCGGCCCCCGACAGCACGTAGGAAGGTCTGACGAGCACGGGGTAGCCTACCGTATCGGCAAACTCTTCGGCTTCCGCAAGGGAGGTGAACTTTTTCCACGCGGGCTGCTTTATTCCCAGCGAATCCAGGAGCTGACCGAATTTTGCTCTGTCTTCCGCCCTGTCGACGTCCTCGCTTCTGGTTCCTATGATGTTGATGCCATTTTTCGCCAGCTTTGGAGTGAGATTGTTTGCAATCTGGCCGCCCACGCAGGTCACGACTCCTGTGGGGTGCTCCTTTTCACAAATGTCCAGGACTCGCTCGAGCGTAAGTTCCTCAAAGTACAGCCTGTCGCATATGTCATAGTCCGTGGACACGGTCTCTGGATTGCAGTTGATGACCGATATTTCCTTGACGCCATTTTCTTTCAGGCCCCAGACCATGTTGACGGTACCCCAGTCAAATTCTACGCTGCTTCCTATCCTGTACGGCCCGGCGCCCAGAACAATCATTCTGCTCTTGGCGTTATCTTCCACCTTGATGTCGTCTTCTGTTCCGCCGTACGTAAGGTAGAGGTAATTCGTTTTCGCGGGCCATTCCGCAGCCAGCGTGTCGATCTGCTTTACGACAGGCTTTATCGAGAATTTCTCCCGAAACGCCCTGACCTGCATTTCATCAAGGTTCTGGCATCTGGAAATCTGCCTGTCAGAGAATCCCAGCTTTTTCGCTCTTCTAATGATATCTTCGTCAAAGCTCGATTTGCGAAGCTTTTCTTCCATGTCTACAATGTTTTTTATCTTTACAAGGAACCACTGATCTATGGCTGAAAGCTGGTAGATCCGTTCGATCGACATGCCGGCGCCGATCGCTTCAACTACTGCGAAAATGATCCCGTCGCTGGGATGGATGAGCGCTTGTTCTATCCTTTCAATGTCTTCCTGAGATACTCGGGAAGCGGGATTGGCGTTGGCTACCAGGCCGTCCTTTCCTATGTCGCACATTCTGATCGCCTTTTGCACGACCTCTTCAAAGCTACGGCCAATAGCCATGACTTCACCGACGGACTTCATGGCGCTTCCGAGCTTGCGCTTCACAAGCTCGAACTTGCTGAAATCCCACCTTGGCATCTTTAGCACAACATAATCAAGCGAGGGCTCAAAACACGCCGTTGTTACCTTGGTTATCCTGTTGAGCAATTCCGGAAGCGAATAGCCCAGACCGATTTTTGCGGCCATGTAAGCAAGGGGATATCCTGTCGCTTTGCTTGCAAGGGCGGAGGACCTTGACAACCTCGCGTTAATCTCGATGGCGGTGTACTGCTCTGACAGCGGGTCAAGGGCAAACTGGATATTGCATTCGCCAACTATTCCGCAGTAGCTCGTCGCCCTTATGGCGGCCGAGCGCAGCATGTGGTATTCATAGTTGTTAAGTGTCTGTGAAGGAGCGATGACGATGTTGTCACCTGTGTGGACCCGCATTGACAGCACGTTTTCCATGTTGCAGACTATGACGCTGTTGCCCTTGTAGTCGCGCATTACTTCGTACTCTATTTGTTTCCATTCTCCCACGTATCGCTCTATAAGGATCTGGTGGACCATGCTGAGGTTAAGCCCACGCTGAGCTATCTCCTGGAGCTCGTATTCATTGTAAGCAACTCCTCCTCCCCTGCCACCAAGAGTATAGGCTACGCGGACTATGACTGGATACCCAATTTCGTTGGCTGACTTGAATGCGTCCTGAAGCGAATTGACGGCATGGCTGGTGAGCACCGGCACGTCACTTTTTCCCATGGCGTCTTTGAAGAGCTGCCTGTCCTCGGTTATCTCTATGCCCCTGATGGGCGTGCCCAGCACCCTTATGCCATGTTTCTCGAGGATCCCCTGGCTCTGCATTGCGACTCCGCAGTTGAGCGCGGTCTGGCCTCCAAATCCCAGCATTATCGAGTCGGGCTTTTCAGCTTCTATCACTTTTTCAACATAGTCGGTGTTGATCGGAACAGGATAGACCTTGTCTGCAAACCGGGTGTCCGTCTGGATAGTAGCTATGTTTGGGTTTATCAGCACGCTCTTGACCCCCTCCTCGGTCAGCGCTTTGAGGCATTGCGAACCGGAGTAGTCGAATTTGCGGCCAGTTTTTAGTTCTGGCTTTCGCCTGCTTCTCCGATCTTGATTGCCCCGCTGCCGAGAACAAGGACTTTCCTTATTGTCTCATCCCTTGGCGCCTTTTTTCCCTCCCTTTTTCAAAGTCCTGGGCTTGGATTTCTTGCGCGGATTCTTTGCCCTGGGCAAATCCTCCATGCCATTCGTGATGATCCGCTTGAATCTGTCAAACACAAACATGCAATCGTACGGCCCCGGCGAAGCCTCCGGATGGAACTGCACGGCTATCACTGGCTTGCTCTTGTGTTCTATTCCCTCAACCGTGTCGTCGTCGGCATTTGAAAACCATACCTTGAATCCTGTCTTTGCAAGGCTCTTTGGATCAATCCCGTAACCATGATTCTGGCTGGTGACATATACCTGGCTGCTGCGCTTGTCAATGCACGGCTTGTTCTGGCCCCTGTGGCCAAATTTCAGCTTGTACGTGTCTGCTCCGCCTGCCAGGGCAAGTATCTGGTTTCCAAGGCAGATCCCCAGGGTCGGACTGTCGTTTTTGATCAATTTTGCTGCGGTCCTGATGGTGCCCGTACACACCTTTGGATCCCCCGGCCCGTTGCTAATCACTACGCCCTTTGGATTGTAAGACATCACCTGTTCATATGAAGCGTCCCACGGCAGTCGGACTGCCCTGTACCCTGTGCGCATGATGTTCCGGATAATGCTGTATTTTACTCCTGTATCGATGACAACCAGGCACTCGCTGTTCTTGTCACCGTATTGCTGAGGGGAGCTCGCCGAGACCTCGGGCATAAAGTTAAGGCCTTCGTACTTTGCACTTGACAGAATCTTTTGTACTCGAGAATTTTCTATGGGAGTTTCAGAAACTAGCACCGCACCCATCATGACGCCGTGGACCCGGATCCTCTTCGTGAGTTCTCTCGTGTCGATACCATAAATTCCGGGTATTTTTTCATCATATAGCCACTGGTCGAGTGTCCGAACGCAGCTCCAGTGGCTAGCAATATTGGAAAGGTCATGAATCAACAGGGCCCTTACCTGTATCTTTTCTGACTCGAAAAACTTTGGCAGGCCGTATTGGTCGACTACGTCAAAGCTAGGTACGCCATAGTTCCCTACAAGCGGATAGGTCAGGCAGAGAATCTGGCCACGATACGACGGATCCGTAAGCGTTTCAGTGTATCCAACCATACCTGTGTTAAAGACGACTTCTCCTGCTATTTCCGATGGGTACCCAAAGCCGATACCCTCAAAAACACTGCCGTCTTCTAGCATCAACTTGGCAGCATAGCCCGTATAAGTTTGCTGCAATGTTGGAATTTTTTGAAACCCTCACCAGCTGCTAAGGTTAGCAAATTTAAATTTTGCTTTGTGGGCAGGCAAGAGTAATATTCTCTGAAAAGCCATCGTATTCTGTCACTAAAAGATGACGGATCATCAGCGCTGCGCAATTTGCGGGTCCAGATTCGCAGAGAAGCAATGCTACTTTTGCGAAAACAAGGTCTGTACTTCATGCGTTGTTCCAGCTGATGTCTCGAGCTATTCTACAACAAAGTGCCTAGAATGCGAAAGAAAGCACGTGGCCAGGCTGAGCATCCTAAAGGTACTGAGAAGGAACTTTTACATCATTGGAATCCTGGTCGGATTCTGGCTTTTTGCGATATTTCCTCTCCCGTTCCTCGAAATGGCAGGGCTCAAGGTGGATCCCACCGCATACCAGCCAGTCCTCATGGTGACCGGGGCACTAGCCATCCCGTTCATCTTTATGTTCATAGCGTGGCAAAAGAGATCTCCGGATTAACCTGGGGTTCTGCGTCAGTACATCGCTTTTTCGACCAGATCTGTAAATTCTGTCGTAGAAAGCTTGCCTCCGATGTCCTTTGTCTTGTTGCCACGCTTCAAGACCTGCATGATGGCATCCTCGATTCGCCTGCCTTCAAGAATTGCATTCCTATCGCGCTGCCTGTCGCCCAGCCACTCGAGCATCATCTTTATCGACAGAAGGATCGATGAAGGGTTCGCTGCATTCTTGCCTGCGATGTCAAATGCCGCACCATGAACAGGCTCAAATAGCGCAAAACTTTCTCCAATGTTGGCGGCAGGTCCCATCCCCAGGCCGCCCACCACCTGTGCTGCTTCGTCAGAGAGTATGTCTCCAAAGAGGTTTGTCGTCACGATAACGTCAAACTCTTCTGGATTTCGAACAAGATTCATCGAACATGCGTCCACATAGAGCTCGCTGTACTTGATCCTGGGATGCTTCTTTGCCACACTCTTGCAAGTAGCAGCAAACAATCCATCACCTTTGCGGAGCACGTTGGCCTTGTGGACCGCAACGACCTTTTTTTTGTCATTCCGCATTTCTGCCGTCTTGAACGCATATTCAGCGATCCTTCGACTTGCACGTTCAGAAGTGATCCTGAGTGCCACGACCGTATTCTCGTCGGCATTAAATTCCCAGCCTAGGTAAACATCTTCGGTATTTTCACGGACTGTGACCAGGTCAACATCCGAAGACATTCCCGCAATATTCGGATAGGATTTGGCAGGCCTGACGTTTGCATATAGGTCAAACATTCGTCGCAGCACGATTATGACGTCGGCAGCACTTTCGCCCACAGGCGCCTTCAGACACGCCTGCGATTTCTTGATAGCTTCAACCGAGAATTCCGGCAGAGCCTTTCCATGCTTTTTCAGAGCGCCATCACCTGCATCAACTTCATTCACCACAAGCTTTATCGATGACTTGTCGCTGATGGCTTGCATGATCTGCTTTGCTGACGCGGCCTGCTCCGGCCCGATGCCATCGCCTCTGATAAGGGAAATCGTGTATTTCGACAACTAGATCATCATGCCAGCGCCGCTCTAGCTTTTGGAATAGAGCACCTTTCTCAAAAGCACCTTGTTAATGGCATCCATCATCGCCTGCACTGATGCTACGACAATGTCTTCTCCGGCTTTGCGGGCGGAAACGACGTTGCCATTCTTGTCCTCGACCTTGATAGTCACTTCTGCCAGCGCGTCAGAACCTCCCGCGATCGAGTCAAGCCTGTACTCTCTTACCTTAATGTTGGCCATTTCACCAGAAATCTTTTGTATCGCCTTCAGCGCTGCGTCGACCGGCCCTACACCTATTTCAGACGCGATAAAATCCTTTCCGTCAGCATTGAGCCTTACGACAGCCGTTGGAATCAGGTTCATTCCGGTGACGATGTGGAAGTCGTAAAGTTTGAACTTTTCTTCATATTTTGTATTGTGCATGACCTCGCCTGCGATCGAGAGAAGGTCTGAAGTCGTTATTGCCTTTCCCTTGTCCGCAATATTCTTTTGCTTCTCAACTATTTCGTGCAATTGCTCTTCAGTCGGTTTGATGCCAAACTCCTCCAGCATTGCATTGATCCCATGAGCGCCGGCGTGCTTGCCTGCCTGAAGCCACCTCTTCCTTCCCACCAGCTCTGGGCTAATCGGCTCATAAGTCAACGGGTTGCTGACTATTCCATGGGTGTGAATGCCGGATTCATGTCCGAACGCGTTTTCGCCAATTATTGCCTTGTTTGGCTGGACGATTATTCCCATCGTATTAGAAACGAACTTTGAAGTTTCATAGAGAAGTGCCGCATTGATGTTGTGCTTTACTGGATATTGCCACGCCAAGCACTGGAGTGCCATCACGAATTCCTCAAGCGAAGCATTGCCAGCCCTCTCGCCCAGCCCATTTATCGTCACGTGCGCGCACGCAGCTCCAGCATTTACCCCTGCTATCGAGTTTGCCACAGCAAGGCCGAAATCGTCGTGGCAGTGTACACTGATCGGCAGTTTCGTAGCTTCTTTCACCTCTTTCACAACATCCGCGATGTACTGCGGCGTGGCATAGCCCACCGTGTCAGGGATGTCAAGCCTGTCAGCCCCTGCATCCTTGACTGCTTTGAAGACTTTGATCAAGAATTTCCTGTCGGACCTTGTCGCGTCCTCTGCAGAGAATTCCACCTGGAGACCGTGCTTTTTGGCATATTCGACTGCCTTGACTGCCTTTTCAAGAACCTGCCCTTGCGTCATCTTTAACTTGTACTTCATGTGGATTTCAGACGTGGCGATAAACGTGTGGACATACTCTAGATCGCATTTTCGTGCCGCATCAATGTCACTGTCAATGGTCCTGGCCAAGCCGCAAACCTCTGCCTTTAAGCCCTGCTTGGCTATCGTCTTTATCGCCTGCATCTCACCATGCGAGACTATCGGAAATCCAGCTTCTATGGCATCTATACCCAGCTCGTCCAGTCTGATGGCAACCTGGACCTTTTGATCCGCAGTAACCGTCACGCCTGGCGTCTGTTCGCCATCCCTTAACGTGGTATCAAAGATCCTGACTTTCCTCTGGCCGTCCGCGTTTTTCGAACTCAAATCTCTCGGCCTCTTGGGAGGGCAGAAACGCCGGTCCTTGCCAGCTGGGTGATGCCATAGTGCTCAACTAGGCTCTTGAATGCGTCTATCTTGTCAGGAGTTCCGGTTATTTCCACCGTTATCGTCTCCTTGCCGATGTCAAGTATGTTGCCCCGAAATATGGTAGAGTAGTTGATGATCTCGCTCCTTGTTGTCGGATCTATGGCCTTCATCTTGATTAGCGCAAGTTCCCTGTAAACAGTCCGGTCGTTGTCCAGCACCTTCACTTCGACCACGTCTATCAATTTTCGCAGTTGCTTCACCAGCTGGTCTAGAGTCCTTTCGTCGCTGTTCGTGGTAATGGTCATCCTTGAGAGATCCTTCTGCTCGGTGGAGCCGACAGTTATGCTTTCGATGTTAAAGCTGCGGGCCCTGAACAAGTTGGTTACCCTAAAAAGGACTCCCGGCTTGTTCTCTACAAGTGCAGTGACAATGTGCCAGGACCCGTGAGCTTCGGTAGGCGCCGACAATCTACTACGCCCCTGTTATCATGTCCTTCAAGCCTGTACCCGGGGCCACGAAGGGGTATACGTCTTCATCCGGGTCTATTGGTATGTCTATCACGGTAGCCACGTCGCTCTTTACTGCCGTCTTGATCGCCTTCTCGAGATCCTTCATTGATTCGGCTCTTATCCCCTGTGCGCCATATGCTTCGGCTATCTTCACATAGTCTGGGCACTTGTGCTGGTGCACGCCGCTGTACCTCCTGTTGTAAAATGTCCTCTGCCATTGCGCGACCATCCCAAGCATGTAATTATTCATCAGAAATACTATCACGGGCAGTTTCTCCAGCACAGATACGGCAAGCGAATTTTCTGTCATATTGAACGAACCGTCGCCGGCAATGTCTACCACGGGAACCTTTGGCGCCGCTGCCTTGGCCCCTATTGAAGCGGGAAATCCAAAGCCCATGGTTCCAAGCCCTGTCGAGCTAAAGAATGTGCCAGGAGATATCACGTCGAAATGGAGCGACGCCCACATCTGACACTGACCTACTTCTGTGGTCACTATCCCCTGGGCCGGAAGCAGTTCGCGCAATTTTTTCAGCGACTTTTTCGCAGTTATCTCTCTTGGGTAATCCTTGAGTGTTTCGGAAAAGTACTGGATCAGCTCCTTTCTCCGCTTGAGCCAGGGGTTGTCCGCCTCCTTCTTTACCACTTTTTTCGATAGCATCTTTATCAGAGTTCGAAGTGACGACTTTACGTCTCCTACTATCGCAACGTCCACCGACTTGTTCTTGCCTATTTCCGCGGGGTCTATGTCCATATGTATGATGCTCATTCCCTTGCCGAACTCTTCAAACTTGCCTACTGACCTGTCAGAAAACCTCGCGCCAACCGCAATGATGCAGTCCGCTTCAAGTATTATCTTGTTCGCCTCCGCATGGCCGTGCATCCCTATGGGACCCATTGCGAGTGGATGGTTTTCAGGGAAGGCTCCTTTGCCCTTGAACGTGCTCACCACGGGTATCAAGAGTAGCTCTGCCAGTGCCTGCAATTCCGAGAATGCGCCTGACAGAATGACTCCGCCGCCAGCCATGATTATCGGCTTCTGGGCTTTTAGGAGAAGATCTACGGCCCTGCCCAATTCTGAAAGGTCAGCATCGACCACGGGATTGTATCCTCTGACTTTGATTAGCTCAGGAAACTTCATGTCGGCTGTTGCCTGCTGAACGTCCTTTGGAATATCGACAAGCACAGGACCCGGCCTTCCGCTTTCCGCGATATAGAAGGCCTTTTTCACGGTCTCTGGAATTTCTGTAGGAACCCTAGGCTGGAACGAATATTTTGTGCAA